>SXZI01000105.1 GCA_005788035.1 Bacteroidota bacterium | reverse complement strand
TGCACCTATCGTGATTGGAAGAGATCATCTCGATTGCGGTTCAGTGGCTTCACCTTATCGCGAAACAGAAGCAATGCTTGATGGATCCGATGCAATTGCAGATTGGGTCTATCTCAATTTTGCGCTCAATACCCTCGGTGGCGCTACATGGGTTTCTTTGCATCATGGTGGCGGTGTTGGCATGGGATTATCCCTTCATGCAGGTATGGTAATCGTTGCCGATGGTACAGAAGCCGCCGAAAAAAAGCTCAACCGCGTCCTCACCTATGACCCGCTCATGGGCATTTTACGTCACACAGATGCAGGTTATAAGCGGGCCCTAGGGAATTCTGAAAAGTTTGGCATAAAAATTCCCTTATACCCTATTGTTCGTGATTAAGACATCAATCCAGTAAAATTGACATGAAATTCAGACAAAATGACAATATAGTGTCAGATTGTCAAAATATGTGTCAGATTCTGCAAAAATGACAGACAAGTATTTTTCTCACTTATGAAAGGTCTGAATGGTTTTAGTAGCTACAACATTTCGTGATGACAATAGGTCAGCGAATTCATCCACTGTTTTTAAGGAGCATCATCATGCTGGAATTTAATCAAGGGTCTACATCAGACATGAATCCTACCGGGCCTGTGGCGGGACCGGAAACACCAACTCCTCATATCATCTATGTTGATGATGAGAGATTTGGAGGTACAAAGGATGAAGTAGCTATTTCCACCACAGTTCTTGGAGGAGAGAAAATGGACTTGGTATTGCAAATCGAGGCTTTGTTCAAAGCCGATCGCAAGCGTTTTTTAAGTTTTATACGCCAGCGAGTTCGAACACAAGAAGATGCGGAAGACATTCTGCAGGAAGTGTTCACAAATGTTTTGGCTGCCGCAGAGCATGTTCAAAAGCCGATCGAGAATCTTGCTTCTTGGGTATTCACTGCTGTCAGAAACAAAATCATTGATTTCTATCGCAAGAAAAGAGCAGAGTCTTTTTCAGACTTGGCAACTCCTCGACAGATAGAAGAAGGAAATGATTCACTCGACTATTTGCTTGGTGACATGTCCTATAATCCTGATGGAGATTTATTCCGTAAAACAATATGGGATACCGTTCAGGATGCACTAAAGGAATTGCCAACTGAGCAGCGTGAAGTATTCGAAAGAAATGAATTTCACGGAGTTTCATTCAGAGAAATGTCTGAAGAGAGCGGTGTGAACATCAATACCCTTCTTGCAAGAAAGCGCTATGCCGTATTGCATCTTCGCGAGCGCCTCCAGCATTTATATGAAGGCATGGACGACTAATCCAACACAGATAGAGTTGAAGCCCGATCGCTGAGATCGGGCTTTTTTGTTTTGCTTCTTTTTGATTTGCCATTCATATTCTCGAATTTTACAATATGCGTATCAATTACAACAATCAAATGGTCTTGTCGGTCCTGATCAACCTTGTGATGGTAGTCTCAACTGCTTTGTCCAATGGACCGAAAATTCTTATCGTTACCGCTCATCCGGATGATGAAACTGCATTTGCCGCAACGATATACAAAGTAACGCATGAATTGAATGGCATTGCAGACATAGTTCTGGTCACGAACGGTGAAGGTGGATATAAATATTCAACGCTTGCCGAGGAAGTGTATCATAAAGAATTGACGAATGAACAATCAGGAAGAGCATCTCTACCAACAATTAGAAAGAAAGAATTGATGTCCGGCGGAGCCTATATTGGCTTGCGTGATTATCATTTCATGGATGAACAAGATACAGGATATACCCTGAATGCTGATTCTGTTTTGAATCTGGTATGGGATACATCAAGTATCATATCGAAAATCAAAAATCTTCATAAAAAACATGCATATGATTTCGTGTTCACGCTACTTCCAACTGAATCTACTCATGGACATCATAAAGCCGCAACAATTCTTGCATTGCGGGCAATTGCTACAATACCTGTCGACAAAAGACCAATCATCGTTGGTTGCAGTGTGAGTGATACTAATGAACAAGCAACCATTTCATTTAAGGGTCTGAATTCCTATCCATTGACTGCCATGAAGCAAGCCAATCCTATTGATCATTTCAATCGTTTGACATCATTTGGGTTTCAGCAAAAATTGAATTACTCAATCATAGTCAACTGGTTGATCGCCGAGCATAAATCACAAGGTGCAATGCAATTGGCAATGGGGAAAGGTCATTTGGAGCATTTTTGGAATTATGCAATAAATCCTGCCTCTGCAGAACAATCAATACGTCAATTCGCGGAATTACTTCGCAATACTCCCTTTAAAGGATACCCGAATGAAAAATAACATGATGATATTCATGTTGTTCATCTCTTCGCATCTGTTGCATGCACAAGGAACATGGACGCGTCTTCTTGATCAACCGGCTTATGGACTTTCAATCAATCCGAAAAATCCAAATACTATAATAGTTGGTGGACTGGGAAGAACGCTTTATAGATCGCATGATGCCGGAAGAACATGGTCCATTGATAGCATAGAATTCAGAAGTGGAAGTTCTCAATTGACCAATGTGTTGATATCATCCAAAGACACAAATATTGTTCTCATTGGTGGTGTCTTCAATTCGATTCGGAGAAGTACAAATCAGGGTAGAGATTGGGAAACGGTTTTTGAAACAGAAAAGCCACAATTTCTTTCACCAGGTGAAACAATCATGGAATCACCGAATGATCCCAATATGATATATGCCGGTGACAATGCATCAAATAGAATTTTCAGAAGTCGTGATGCAGGATTGACGTGGGATACACTAGGAACATTGAATGTCCCTTCATTGTGTACAATTGCATTCCGTAATGACAGCTCGAATATCATGTATGCAGGCTGCAAAACAGGTATCATTGAACGTTCAACCGACGCTGGACTTACATGGAAGAGAGTGACAGTTCTTCGCACATTTCAGGATGCGGAAATTCCCAAAATTATCTTCAGTAAAAGAGATCCATTACTTGGATTTGCAATCATTGCATATTTTCTTCCGGGAAATATTCCAAATGGTGGTGTTTTCAAAACTACTGATGGTGGATATTCATGGAATGAATATTCATTGAGAGACACGAGTTTTTGGTCGATTTGTTTTGCAGATAACAATGACAAAGATTATTTGTTTTTAGGTGGCTTTTCTGATGCAAATGATGTCATTCCCGGCCCGGGCCTAATCATAAAAAAAGATTTAATATCAAATTTTACAAGACAATTCGATAGCGACATTCCTTGGTATACGAATCCGGGTGGAACAAAACCACGAAGGAATGTTTGGATGATGCGATCAATTGCAACTTCAAATAATATCATTGCCTATGCTGCTACGGAAGCCGGGCTTTATCAATATGTAGAATCCTTCGTTAGTGTTGAAGAACATGAATCGCCATTGGAACATTATGCAATTAGGGGTTTAACTATTGCAGCGCATGAATCATTTCAAGGTATGTTGCATCTTCATTCTATCAAAGGGCTTGAGATTGCCTCCGGAAGGAATGAAGTGCAACTGCGCGATATACCAGATGGGGTCTATGTATTGTATCACTCCAATCATGTCGTGTTGCCAATGCTTCTCATGAAAGTTGGTCAACAACTCTTCCCTCATTTTGGAAATAAACATGCCTCGTTTTAAAGTTATTTGTGAATATGAAGGAACAAGATTTTCCGGATGGCAAGTCCAAAAAAATGCAAGAACCGTTCAAGGAGAATTGATTGGTGCTTCAAAATCGGTGTTTGGAACTGATTCCTTTGAGCTCTATGGATCTGGCAGAACAGATGCCGGTGTTCATGCACTTGAGCAAGTGTTTCATCTTGATGTGCAAACGATGCTTGCGCCGCATATCATAAAACTCAAATTGAATGATGCATTGCCTGCCGATATTTCTATCTTGGAGATATACAAAGTATCCCCAACATTTCATGCACGTCATGATGCGGTGGAGAGAACATATCTCTATCAGATTTCCACGAGAAGAACTGCATTCGGCAAACGATATGTTTGGTGGGTGAAAGACAAATTGAATGTTCAAGACATGATAAAAGCTGCGCAATATTTCAAAGGAATGCATGATTTCCGCTCTTTCACTGCAGATGACCCTGATATGAAATCAACTAAGGTTGACATAACATCAATAACCGTGAAAGAACAAGGGGATTTGATTTTGATCACGATTTCAGGATCGCATTTTTTATGGAATATGATTCGAAGAATGATTGGCATTATTGTTGAAGTTGGTCGCGGTAAACAGTCGTCGGACATCATTCCGACTTTGCTCAAAAAGCAGTCGGATTTACCAGCTTCATTCACTGCTCCGCCATCAGGTTTATTCCTTGCATCCGTGAAATACGATACATCGCAAGGAACTCCGATTACCTCACTTATCAATGTGCAATGAAATCATTTTTAATCATCATATTTATGAGTCTGCTTTCAGCCTGTTCCGATAATACTATCACGGCTCCGGATCAAATAGTGTTTCCGTCGCAACAAGTCAGTTATCAGCAACATGTGAAGCCGCTACTGGAATTGACATGCGCATTTTCCGGATGTCACGATGCAGAAACAGCTGTTGCCGGAGTGGATGTCACCGGATATTTTCAGCTAACCTCCCGTGCAGGACTTATCATACCCGGCAAACCGGATAATAGTCTTCTCAATCAGATCTTAGAGGGAAAACAAGGACATCTCCTTACCTTTCAACAAAGAATCTCCGAGGCACAAATTCGTGGAATTCGGCAATGGGTATTGGAGGGTGCAAAAAATAATTGATTTCGTGAATAAGGAACTCAAGCACATCTTTATTTGTTTTGACAATATGTGTAATAACACGTAAATTTGTAAGTCCTTTTCTCACTTTTTCACTAAATCACCATGTTTAGAATCACCATCGCCCTCTTTTGCACAGCGCTTGTATTGAATTCTTGCTCTGATGAATCTCCTGTTAATCAGGGCTCCAATACTCAAATCCTTACCGTCAAGACAGTAACTGGGGCTCGACCTGATACATTGACATCCAAATATCTCTATTTTTCATTCGATGCGGATGATTTCATCGCTCCTACAAAGGATACGACAGCTGAATGGGATATCAGACTACCCTTTTTATATGGCGGCGGCAGAACCAGAGCCATTGATATCGTATTGAACTCAGGTACGATCAATGTATCCGGTAAAACGGTTGGTAAAGTCGTGGATACCACATTTGACATTCTCAAGTCAGCTCCTGAGGATGCATTGCTTAAATCCGACGATGTAATGAACCGCGTCATTTCTATAGCGGTTGATGGAACTGGTATGTTTACCTATGATCCTGCATCAAGAACATTGAACCCAGCTCCACAAAGGACATTGGTACTAAAAACCAAAAAAGGGACATATGTCAAGTTTCAGGTAATGTCATTGTACAAAGACCAACCTTTGGTTCCTTCGATGACATCGGAACTTGGACACTATTCATTCCGTTATGCGAAGAGTCAAGACAGAAATCTTAGAACCAATTGAGGTAAGATGCTTTGTCATCAAGCGCTCCTTTGGTAAATTTGTATGAATAACAATCCCATTGGAGTTATGTAATGTACGGAAGCGTAAGCATCATAGACATAGAAAACAGCGCAAAAATGCTGGATGAGGATCCGGTTCTACTTGCCCGTTTTGAAGAAAAGATTCAAAATGGTGAGAAGATTGAACCTCATGATTGGATGCCAAAAGAATATAGAAGACAATTGATTCGCATGATTGAGCAGCATGCTCATTCAGAAATCATTGGTGCCTTGCCTGAAGGAACCTGGATCACACGTGCACCGGGTTTTAAACGCAAGATGGCATTGATGGCGAAAGTGCAGGACGAAAGCGGGCATGCACAATTATTGTACAATGCTGCTGAAACATTGGGCAAGACCAGAGAAGAGATGATCAATGATCTCATCAATGGAAAATCCAAATACTCAAATGTGTTCAATTATCCTGCAAAGACCTGGGCTGATACCGCAGTTATCGCATGGCTGATTGATGCATCTGCAATTATCAATCAGGTAACAAATTCCAAAGGATCCTATGGACCATATTGCAGAGCGCTTGAGCGCATTTGCATGGAAGAGTCTTTCCATCTTCGTTATGGATATGACAATGTGGTGACTTTGGCAACCGGAACACCGACACAAAGAGCGATGGTGCAAGAAGCATTGAATCGCTGGTGGAGACCAATTATGCATTTCTTTGGTCCGCCGGACAAAGCATCGGTTCACTCTGAAATTCTCATGCGCTGGAAAGTGAAGATGGCCAGCAATGATGATATGCGTCAGCAATTTTTCAATCAATATGTCCCCAAGATTCTTGAGTTGGGATTGACCATTCCTGATGAAGGACTTGTCAAAAACAAAGAAACAGGAAAGTGGGACTTTTCCGATCCCGATTGGAACGAATTCTTTGAAGTGATCAAAGGTAATGGTCCTTGCAATAAAGAGCGCATCGCGGTTCGCCGTATGGCTGAAGAGCAAGGTGCATGGGTTCGAAAGGCATTAAAAAAGCAAGTGTCATATACAGTGCCCCTATCCTGATTGCTTTCACAAAGTATTTTAACCCCTTCCGCGGACTTCGCTGAAGGGGTTTTTTTCTGGAATACAATGAAGCTACTATTACTTTCATTGCTTGTCAATGTGTATGCATTGCAGGCATTCAATAATGCAGATACCACTCTTCCGCGATTGCCAAAGATCCCGCGATCTATCAAACAGAAGAATGACTCGCTCTCTGTTTTTTCCCCAAGTCAACAAGTGGTGGTGACAGGAACTCGCAATGAAGTGCTGCTCAAAGACTCTCCTGTACGCGTTGAAGTAGTTGATGCAAAGCAAACAATCAGCACTGCAATGGTGAATATCGGTGATCTTCTCAAGGAACAAACAGGAATGCTCCTCACAAACAATGTTCGTACAGGAGTACAAATGATGGGCCTCGGTGCAGACTATACCCAAATCTTGATAGATGGTCAGCCCATGATCGGTAGAGTTGCAGGAGTATTGGATCTCTCCAGGATTTCCGTTGGAAATGTTGATCGCGTTGAGATCGTGAAAGGACCGATGTCTTCTTTGTATGGAAGTGAAGCATTGGCCGGAGTAATCAATATCATATCAAAAAAGCCTGCACTTGGTTTTTCAGGTTCGATATTCGGACAATATCTTGATAAAGGACCTTCCGAGATTCGTGGTGAAGTTCAGTATGGAACAGAATCTGTGGATCTTTCTGGATTTGTGAGTATGAAACAAGCCAGACCTTTCACATTGACACAGGATTCACTCAGGATTCCATATCAAGGTTTTTCAGATCAAACATTTCATGTGAAATCAAAATGGTTTGCCTTAAATGCCGTACAAATCGGAGCCGATATTCGCTATTTCTCAAGCGATAGTAGAGGTGCATTCATTGAATCCTTTTTTGGACAGATAGCTGCCAATGAAGGCAGCGTACGTCAACAAGACATGCAGGGTACAGCATATGCAACATGGACTCATGGGAAAGCAAGACTGAATGCTCAGTTTCACGCTTCATCGTATACTGAACGATATAATTTTGACACAGTGCAAGGTGATGCCGGATCAATCGATGATTTGTCTCGAGGTTTACTTCGATCTTATCTTCAATATGATGTGTTTTGGAGTGAAAGAAATCGTTTCACATTCGGCGTGGAATATACTGTTGATGATATTAGCGGTTCTCGATATCCCGATAGTCCATTCTTTTCAACATTCAGTGGTTTTGCCCAATGGGAGGGCAATCCAACTTCTTGGATTTCATATGCCTTGAGTGCTAGGTATGTTCAAAATTCCGCTTTTGCTCAAGATGGGTTGCACGAAGAACATCCATTGACTGCAATCAACAAACTTCTCAATCCAAAATTGGCAATCAATCTTAAGTTGAATGATGGAATAAGACTGTACTCATCAATTGGTACTGGTTTCAAGGTTCCTGATTTCAGGCAATTATACGTACAGTTTTCCAATAGACTCGGCGGGGCAGGATATGATTTGATCGGAGCAAGAAGACTTGGCATAGATCTGCAACCTGAACGGTCCATTTCACTTGATCTTGGAATCGTCATGGATGAGTGGACTATACCCGGATTCTCAGAAAAAAATCCATTACGTGGATTTGCTGAAGTAAGAGTATTTGACAATACTCTTTCCAATTTGATTGAGTTCTTTTACACAGGGAATAATCCTCAAACAAATCAGGCGATTTACTCATATCGTAATATCTCCAGAGCACAAACAAGAGGTATGGAATGTTCCATGCGATTGTCTCATTCACTGTTTGGCGATGAAGCTGACATAGTGACATATACTTTTGGATATCAATTCTTGGATACGCGTGATTTGGAAGTGTTTGATGCTATTCAAGCCGGATTGGCAGGTACAGTTGATCCTCGTACCGGCACATTCAATAGATTGACCGAAGACAACTATGGGGGTTTATGGTTTCGCTCAAAACATTCCGGAACAATAAGGATAGGATATGAACACAAAAAATATGGAATCATGGCATCAATTCGCGCCCAATATATCGGAAGATTTGGCGATGAAGCATTGGATGTGAATGGTCCTGTGCATAATAATAGAAAAGTACCCGATAGAGATATCGAATATGTTCCTGGATATACCATGCTGAATATCGGCTTCGCCAAAGAGTTGGCATTTTCAAAGGATGGAGATATGTGTCGAATTACATTGGGTATCAATAATCTCTTGAATGTCATGAATCTTCGCTCAATGCCTAATCTTGTGGGTAGGCAACTTGCCCTGTCCGGACAATACATCTTATGAGCACTGTCTTTCAGCATAATTTCCTAAATTATAACCCAATTCAATCGTCAATAAACTGCATCAATCACTAGAGGTAGAATATGAATAATGCATATTTGGAAGAAGTTCGAGCAACCGCATTGGCTGAAGCGCAAAAAGCGTATATGGTCAAGGTATATGGATGGATGGTTGCCGGACTAATGTCAACAGGTTTGGTTGGAGGTTTTGTTGCCAGTGATGCATCTTTGACCTCTTCCATGTTGGATTATTTTTGGTTTTTTGTCATTGCAGAATTTGGTCTTGTATTTGCTTTATCTGCATTCATTCATAAAATGAGTGTACCGATTGCAATGCTTGCATTCATTGGATATTCAGTATTGAATGGAATTACATTGTCGGCAGTATTGCTTGCTTATGATGAGGCAGCAGTTTTGAATGCATTTCTCACAACATCAGGGACCTTTGCTGCGATGAGTGTTTATGGAATGGTCACAAAGAAGGATTTATCTTCATGGGGTTCATTCTTCTTTATGGGATTGATTGGAATCATCATTGCCAGTATCGTCAATATATTTCTTGAAAGTTCAGCTTTAAGTTTTGCTATATCATTGATTGGTGTTTTTGTGTTTATAGGTCTTACTGCTTATGATACACAAAAAATAAAAGAGTCTGCCGATGTGGAATTGCAGGGGAGTGATCTAGCTTCCAAGGGCGCCATTCTTGGAGCGCTCACATTGTATCTTGATTTCATCAATCTTTTTCTTTTCATCCTGCGTCTATTTGGCGGCAGTAATGATGATTAAACACTTTTGAATTTCATTCAGGCAGAAGTATTTACACTTCTGCCTTTTTTCTTATGAGTACTCATTCAAAATTCGTTGAACAACGTTTACATTTTGCCAAAGACCTACTTAGGTCAGGCAATGTGCATAGGGCCATATCCATTTGTGAAGAATTATTATCACCTGCGGCAATGCTGTCTCATGGAAGAGAGATCTTTTCATTTATCGCTGATGCAGTTGAGCAATCAGGCAATCATGAAAAAGCATCCAATATAAGAATGCGCTCTCAGGAATTGTTTGGTGATGTAGATGAGCAGCCTACTCAATCACTTACAGCAGAATCAGCTCATGCTTATCTTTCCATCCTTCTTCCCGAAATATCATTTCCTTCTGATATGGAAGATGAGTTGATTATCTATGATGATGTCTCATTACAATATCCTTCCATTCCAACATTGGAAATTCATAAACAGGTTGTGAGTTTGCAACGTTCGGATGAATCCAAACGTAGCCTGACGGCATTGGAAGAGTTGGCCAAGCGTTTGGAGCATGCAAAGATCCCTGTCATCGAAGAAGAAAAAACACTTCCTTCTCCATCATTCATGCCTTCAGTTGTGACTGAAACCATGGCTAATATCTATGAGCAACAAGGTGCTTTTGCACAAGCTATAAAAGCATATCAGGTATTGGCAAGAAACAATCCTGAAAAGCTCGAATATTTCGAATCAAAAATCGCCCAATTGAGACAAAGACAATAGGAAATCATAGTTCATGAATAAACATTGGAATATCATTGAGCAATATGCATCTGTGTTGCAGCATACACATTTGAAAGAATTATTCATCGAGGATGCAAATCGCATTGATGCATTTTCAAGAACATTCCCTTTTGCATTTGTTGATTTTTCAAGACAAAGGATCAACAGGCAATTATTGAGTGAACTTTGCACCTTTGCTCGTGAGATGCGTATTAAAGAGCGTTTCAATGAAATGATAAATGGTGCTATTCTCAATGTGACCGAGCAAAGAAGAGTATTGCACACGGCATTGCGGACACCTAAAGGGAAGGAGATCATCATTGATGGAAGTGACATCATGAAAGATGTCCATGAGGTTTTGGACAGCATCAGATCATTTAGTGAATCAATTCGTTCAGGTGCGAAAAAGGGATATTCAGGTAAGCAATTCACTGATATAATTAATATAGGAATTGGTGGTTCCGATCTGGGGCCTAATATGGTCTGCAATGCATTGAAATTCTATTCTCGTAGAGATATCGCAGTGCATTTTGTTTCTAATATCGATCCGACGCACCTTGCTGAAACATTGAAAAGTTGTTCGCCGGAAACTACGCTCTTCATAATATCATCAAAGACATTCACAACTGAAGAAACCATGGCAAATGCCATGGCAGCAAAAGAATGGTTTATAAAAAATGGTGGAACATCTTGGGAATTACATGCTTGTGCGGTATCCGCAAATCTTGAGAAAACACAAGCATTTGGAATCCAACCAGAACATGTCTTTGGATTTTGGGATTGGGTTGGCGGAAGATATTCTGTTTGGTCTGCAATAGGATTATCCATAGCAATAAGTTTAGGTTTTGAACATTTTGAGGCTTTCCTTGCCGGTGCTCATTCGATGGACAATCATATGTCCGAGACAAAAGAGGAGGACAATATTCCACTTTTACTTGGCCTTATCGATGTATTGAACAGCATGTCATATGATATTCGTTCTCATGCCATTATTCCATATGATGAATACTTGCGCTTGTTGCCTGCATTTTTGCAACAAATGATCATGGAAAGTAATGGAAAATCTATTAGCATTGATGGTCATGAATTGGCACATCATACTTCTCCAATCATTTGGGGTCAGCCCGGAACGGATGCCCAACATTCCTTTTTTCAATTATTGCATCAAGGAACGGAAAAAATAAATACAGAATTCATCGTATGTGCTCGATCTTTGAATCCTATGGGAGATATGCATGATAGACTGTTGGCTAACTGTGCCGCCCAATCGGCAGCTTTGATGCACGGAAAAACATCGCAGGAAGTCGCGCAGGATCTTTCCACTTTGTCGCTTGGTGATGAAGAGAAGAAAGCGCTGGTCCCTCATAAAGTATTTACCGGCGACAGACCTTCCACAACGATCATGTTGAGGGAGCTTACTCCATTTACTTTGGGTTGGCTTATCGCGCTCTATGAACATAGAACATTTGTCCAAGGATATGTTTGGGATATTTGTTCTTATGATCAATGGGGTGTTGAATTAGGAAAAGTACTTGCCAAGCAGATTCTACCCGCTGTGAAGGATACTACCGAGATCAGCAAGGTTGAAGATTCTTCAACCGAACAATTGTTGAAGACAATGCACATGTTTAGGTCTTGATCATATGGCTATAGTCCCCACATTGATGAATGAAGCACTTTCTGAGTATGCCGAAAGCATGTTTTCATCCGAAACTCCCGAACTTGCTCAATTATTGAAAGAAGCGGAACAAGCCGGCATTCCTCCAATTTCAATTGGCGGAGTCCAGGGTGCATTTCTACAGATGTTGATTCAACTGACGAATGCGCATACAATAGTCGAGGTGGGATCACT
Organism: Bacteroidota bacterium; assembly: GCA_005788035.1. Lineage (GTDB taxonomy): Bacteria > Bacteroidota > Ignavibacteria > Kapaibacteriales > UBA961 > UBA961. The sequence continues at coordinate 207 of SXZI01000105.1, read as the reverse complement.
GGCTGGTTATTCAGCAATCACCATGGCATTGGCAATGAAAGGTGGCACAATACATTGCTATGAAAAGAACCCTGAATATTGTTCATTCATCAAAATGCAAGCTCGAAAATTCAATGTGCATGATCGAATCATCGTTCATGAGGGTGATGCTGCGAAACTATTGGAACAAGAGATTCCATCAAAGATCGATATTGTGTTCATTGATGC
>SXZI01000104.1 GCA_005788035.1 Bacteroidota bacterium | reverse complement strand
CCAATAAGGGTGCGACCATTTTCGGATATCCCGTCCAAGATCCTGAACGATATGGAGTTGTTGAATTCAGTCCCGATGGCACAGTGCTCAGCATTGAAGAAAAACCTATGCAGCCAAAGTCGCAATATGCCATTCCTGGGCTATATGTATTTGATAATCGAGTGATATCAATTGCAGAGCATCTGAAACCAAGTGAAAGAGGGGAATTGGAGATCACCGATGTTCAAAAAGAATATCTCAACTTGAATGAACTTCGAGTTGAAAAAATGGGACGTGGAATTGCCTGGCTTGATACGGGAACGCCTGAAAGTTTATTGGAAGCTGGTGAATTTATTCATGCAATCGAAAAAAGACAAAATTTAAAGATTGCTTGTCTCGAGGAGATAGCTCTCCGCATGAAGTATATAAATACAGAAACATTTGAAAGAATGCTGAATAACCTTCCAAATTCTTCATATCGTGAATATTGTAAAAGAGTTCTCAATGAATTTCAATCTGCATAATCTGAATAAAGGGTAGAACTCATGTCAGAGAGTCGAAAACTCTTGCTTCAATCACCATTACAATTCGTGCGATCTGTTGGACCCAAAAGGGCGGAAGCATTCGCATCTCAAGGATTGCATACCGTTCAAGATTTATTGCATTATATACCATTTTCGTATATCGATAGAACCAGTATTACCACACTAGCAGATATATTGGCTAGATTACGCAAAGAAGAATTGTCCGATGATGTAATACCTGAGCAATTCTCTGATATCTCCATCAAGTCCGAATATACTGTTACAGCAACCATCGTATCTGTAAAAGAAAAGAAATTTGGGGTAGGGAAACGTTCAATGCTTATCGTAACGGTAAGAGATGATTCTAATATTCAGGCCGACTGTGTATTCTTCAATATGGTTCCATATTTCAAGAATATTCTTCTTCAAGGTTCATTGATTAGCATCAGCGGTATCCCTGATTATGATGTAAAGTGGAGAAAACTCAGTTTTCACCATCCGAATATTATTGTATTGGATGAAGAAGAACAAGAAGAATACAAACAAGGCAGAATCCTACCAAAATATCGCTTATCACAATCAATGAAACAAGCCCATATTTCAATGAAAATCATGAGGAAGCTTATTGATGTGATTTCTGAAGATCTCATGGAACAGATTCCTGAGACACTACCAATCAATATAATGGAAAGGTATCAATATCCCGAAAAACATAAAGCACTATTCGCTTTGCATTCTCCGGCAAATCAAGATGAACTCATGATTTCACGAGATAGAATGAAATATGAAGAGCTCTTTTACTTTCAGTTGTTTCTTGAAACCAAACGATCACATGTGCATCTTTCGGAGTCAGGCCCCATCTTTCCTCAAAAAAGTCCGACAGCTCGCAAAGTTCATGATGCTTTACCATATCAATTGACACAAGATCAAATTCAAGCATTATGGGATATATCACGAGATCTGACTTCAGGAAAGCCAATGAATCGGCTTTTACAAGGCGATGTTGGAAGCGGAAAGACAATTGTTGCACTATTGACCATGTTGCAAGCTGTTGATGCAGGATATCAATCCGTAATCATGGCACCAACAGAGATATTGGCAGAACAACATGCTGCATCATTTTCCGCATTACTTGAATCTCATGGAATTCGCATCGTGCAATTGCTTGGCGGACAAAGCACAAGTGAGAGAAAGGAAGCATTGGAATCCATTGAGAATGGAAATGCACAAATCATCATAGGAACTCATGCTGTATTTTCACAAAGGGAACAATCAAAATACAATATCCGATATAATAATCTCGGACTCATCATCATAGATGAACAACATCGCTTTGGCGTTGAACAAAGGGCAAGAATAAAAAATATGGCATCTGCATCATTATCTGATTCAACGTTGATTCCACATATGCTCGTCATGAGTGCCACTCCAATTCCTCGAACATTATCCATGACACTATATGGTGATCTGGATAATACCATCATAAAGCAAATGCCCAAAGGTAGAAAACCAATTCAAACAGAAATAGTTTTTGAAAGTACCTTGGAAGATACTTTTACTTTCATATCATCACAATTGAATGCAGGATACCAGGCATATATCATCTATCCCCTGGTTGATCCCTCTGATAAGGTTGCAGCTAAATCGGCAACTGAACATTATGAATTTCTCAAGCAAGTTATATTTCCTGAATATTCATGCGGTCTTCTTCATGGGAAAATGCATTGGAATGAAAAAGAATCAATCATGCAGGATTTCAAAGAAAAAAAATATCAGGTATTGATTGCTACGACAGTTGTTGAGGTTGGCATTGATATTCCAAATGCTAATGTAATTCTTATAGAAAATGCTGAGCGTTTTGGATTGGCGCAATTGCATCAATTGCGTGGTAGAGTTGGCAGAGGATCAACCCAATCGTATTGCTTTCTGGCCACAAAGGATCACTTTCGCTATCATGTGAAGCAAAAGGATGATCAGCTGCATCAAATGGAAAGAAAATCAGCAATAGCTCGATTACAGACTATGGCTTCAACAAATGATGGATTTGCGATAGCAGAAGCAGATATGAAATTGCGAGGTCCGGGAGACTATCTCGGTACACGTCAATCGGGAATACCGAACTTTGTATTCACTGATCTTGTCAATGATATACCTATGATTCAAATGACAAAAACCGATGCTGCACACATTATAGCAAAAGACCCTCAATTGAGGTTGCCGGAACATAGTCCGGTACACAAGGAATTTCTCAGACTAAAATCTACAGATGCACATTATATGAGCATTGCATGAAGCTGATGAAATCCATATGGTTATTGGTATTTATACTATTCGTTCCACACTACAGATTGTGTGCACAATTACAAATCCATTCATATGGAATTGATATTGGCAATTCAATCAATGCTATAAGTGTAGGATATCAGAATTTTGAATCTTTAGGAATGGGCACAAATTTCGTAAATAAAGGTCAACCAGAATTATCCTCTTTCCATCCTTATTTTGGATGTTCTGTCATAGTAACGCAACATCCCTTTCTTTTTCTTGGAAGATTAACCTATGATGATCGTTCCGGGATTATTCAAGATGAATTCGTTTCCAATTCATTGATGATGAAGCCAAAAATATCATATATAACCATGGAAAGTGGGGTCATGATTGAACCATGGAACAATATATATGTTTATGGAGGACCTTCATTGTCATTTCTTTTACATAATTCTATTGGTTCAATAGGTGATAAGAAAATCGATAATAATCTTCAAGGAATGAACTCACCAATTCCCGGTATCTTTGCCGGAATATCTGGAAATCTATCAATTAAACAGAATATTTTCGATGCTCCTTTATCGATCGCTCCTTTTCTTGAAACATCTTTAATTTTTAATCAAAGAACCGGGGAATTTCCTGAAAACCAAGATGGATTTGATAATATATGGTCAACTGCTTCATTTAAATTAGGTTTTAGATTGTCCATTTCATCAGATAAACATCACGAAGAAACATCAAATGAT
>SXZI01000103.1 GCA_005788035.1 Bacteroidota bacterium | reverse complement strand
GGCAGTGTAAACCAAATGATTCAATGTATCGGATTTGAGTATAAAAGCTGAAATGAATATCAACAATATTGCAATGAGCGGTATGATTCCATACACTGTGACATCCTGCTGAGTCATCATCGATGCAAGTCCCTCGACCATTCTTGGTGCAATACCGAATGCAGCGAGTACAAATGAAATTGAAATCAGAATCCATTGTACTCTTTTCGATGAAACAAAAACATGAAATGATCCAATACCATGCAATGCAATGAGGATGAATGGAGGAAGAATGCCAAAAGAAAATCCCGTGAATGCATAAGTAAGAAACAACCAACCACAGGCCATCATGAAAGAAATACCTTTTTGCATATCCTTGATTCTAATCAATGATTGTATTCCTGATATGAATCCCACTATAAAAAATGGCATGAGGGCGCCATCTATGATAAATGTTTGAACATCCATTGAAGAAGGAATATAATGCGCTTGTTTAAGTGTGTCAATCATTTGAGACATATACGGGAGATCCATCTTCAGAAACCAAGCATAACCGATTAAGAACCCGATGATGATTGATGGAATAATGAATTTCACTTGTTGTGCTGTAGGTCTGCTCAAAATGCCATATAACACAACAAAGGACATGAATAACAGACTGTAAGTAAATGATGACAAAATCAAACAGCAAAGTGCAATGGTTAAACCGATAGAAACCAATATTCTTGAAATGAGTGAATGCAGGGTATATTTCAACAATGGCAATATGCATGCAATGGAAATCAATAGAAATGTGATTCCCCAAATTTCTGGGCTGGCATGCCTTGCAATATCATTCCAAATCAATGAACCGGCCAGAAATCCTGAAGCATACATTGCATGATTGGATGTTCCTAGTTTTCCTGCAATGAAATACATAGCAATAAGTGAAAACAAAGCCAATACACATGAAAGAAATCTCGATGAGGGAAGTGTTTCTCCCATTACTTTAACCCAGGCAACAGTACCCCACATAGGTAATGGTGGATTAACGAATGGTGTCTCTCCCAATGAGAGATAAGGGGCTTGATCAGTGAAAGCTCCCCATGTGTCTGACTCCAATGGAGTTGTTCCAAAGATTGAAAGAATACCCCAATGCAATGAAAAACGCTCCTCGGCTTTTGTCATTCCGGGAATATCAATGCGAAAGAAGCTCAGAAGTGCTGAAATCAGAAGGAAAGCTATGATTGTATGTTGTCTGGATGTCATGTATAGTTTTCATCTCCAAAAATTTCTTTGGTGCAGAGGTGGAGTCTTCCTGCAATTTAAATTGAACAGGTTCCACTCTAGGAATTTCATAAATGCCATTATAAGCAAAAGTACTAATAAAGATGATGAATGAAATCCAACCCAATATCTGTCGTATAAATCCGATATGTTCTCCCGGAACAGGAGGATGATCCAAGCGAATGAAAAATCTTGTAAAGAATGCCCAAAACAACCAACCGCTCCATCCGCCATATATCCATGGTGCATGAATTTTTATCCAAAGTAAAATCGGGAGAAATACGTGCTGAATCATTGTATAGATTTGATTGGGAGATTCAACCACGATTTGTTCATAGAACCAACCCAAAAAAGAACCCAATCCAAGTAGAATCATTGTATACCAAACTATTCTTGCAATGATTCTTTGTTTATCCCCAAACATGGCATAAGAAATATGTCCGCCATCCAACTGTCCAAGTGGCAACAAATTAAGGGAAGTCACGAACATTCCGAACCAACCAACACATAAAAAAGGATAATGATACATCTCATTCAAAGGGGGAATATATGTTCCCGGTTCAACACATAATGCAATCAAACCTTTGTATAGTAGCATATCACCAAAATACATTCCCCAATCAGGATACATGATGCCGGCATCTTTATAATCAGGATGAATCGAATAAAGGAAATCTATGCTTGGGAGATTCAATACTCCATACATGAATATTCCAAGACATACCAAAAAACCAGCAAGCGGACCACTCGCTCCAATATCAAACAATGCCTTTCGATTCGGTATCATGCCTCTTGTTTTTATATATGCACCAAATGTTCCAAACATTGAAACAAATGGTATTGGCAAGGGGATGAAATAGGGTAATGTTGCATCAACACCATGATATTTTGCAGCGAAATAATGTCCGAATTCATGTGTGAGCAGGAATAGCATCAACAGCGATGCATAAGTCCAACCATAGATCCAATTGGTAATTTCAACGGGATTTTTTCCGGCCCATGCAGAACCAGCCATCATTGTTGAAGCGCAGGTGAGCACAAATAGTAGCACATGTACAAAGAGCGATGTTCTCTTCGCACCTGAATCATGCAAGATGGATGTATATGATCTTTCTTCTGAAGATGTATTCATTGTGATGATGATGAGATCATTGATGTGTTTCTGCCTTTCTTGCGCGAATCATCAAATCAGTGATTGCTTGTGCGGGATCTTTTTGGTGAAATAATATAAAATACATTTGTTCCACAATCGGCATGTCAACATGATATTTTCTGCTCAATTCCCAAGCAGATTCGGCAGTTGTGACGCCCTCGGCAATCATTGTCATTTCTTCCAAGATTTCCGACAGATGTTTGCCTTTTGCAATTTGCTCACCCACAAATCTATTTCGACTATGTCTACTTGAACAGGTCACATACAAATCACCAAGTCCGGAGAGCCCTGCAAATGTTCTTGGATTTGCCCCCATGGCCATACCCAATCGAGCAATCTCTTCTAGACCGCGTGTGATGAGAGCTGCCTTAGTATTATCACCCGTGCCAAGTCCATCTATGATTCCTGCCGCAATGGCAATCACATTTTTAAGAGAGCCACCGATTTCAGCACCAATTGTATCACCGGATGTATAAACTCTGAAATATTGATTATTGAATAGAGATTGTACATGCTGTGCCAATTCCGGATTCGCTGATGCAACCATTACAGTGGTTGGTACTTTACGAGCGGTTTCTTCTGCATGACTTGGTCCTGACAATACTGCATAATGCATAGCATCGCATTGTTTTATATCATTGAGAATGGAGGACACGGTAAGCAAGCTTTGACGCTCTATGCCTTTTGATCCATTCACGATATATTTCCCCGAAAGGTCAAAGCCATATTCGGTAAGAACTTGCCGTATGAATTGTGTAGGAACTGTAATTATGACGGTGGAACAAGCATTGATAAGGCTAGCTTGTGTTGTTGCCACTATTTGATCGGAAAGTATGATGCCAGGAAGAAATACCGAATTTGTGTGTTGAGTATTGATTTCTGATGCAGTGGAAATATCCTTCGTCCAGAGCAAGAGGGAATGACCGTTCTCCGCAAGAATGGATGCCAATGCTGTGCCCCAACCACCTGAGCCGATAATGCCTATACGATTGTCCATTGTCATCACGACTTATTTTTTACCAAATTTCAGCAATTGAAACTTGCTGAATTTACTTTCATTGCCATGAAGTATTCGTGCAATATTAGAACGATGAGCATAGATTACAATCAATGATGTGGCAATGGTAAAGTAAATGATGATATGATAACCGGGGATATCAACACTGAAGACATTATGTCGTAAAAACATAGTCAAGGGAATCGTGATTGCAGCAATCATTGATCCCAAGGATATATACCCGGAAAGCATTACAACTAAGAGAAAAAGTCCAAATGCAATGGCAACTTCGGTGGGTGCGATGGCAAGTAAAAAACCACCTCCGGTATTGATGCCTTTACCACCTTTGAAGCCAACAAATATCGACCAAATATGACCAATCACGGCAAAAACCCCGGCTATCATCTTCATGACAGTAATGTCTTCAAATGGTGTGCGATTTGTGAAAGCCATTTGGCCATCAAATAATACGTTAACCAAAGACACTGCCAGAACACCTTTGAGAATGTCCAAGATTTGAACGAGCAATCCCCATTTCCAACCCAGGATCCGCATAGCATTCGTACTACCCATATTTCCGCTTCCCTTTTTCCGAATATCAAATCCAAAAAAGGTTTTACTGATGATCACGGCACTCGGGAATGATCCAAGCAAGTAGCTTCCAATGACAATCATGAATAATCGTATGATAGGGTCCATATACAAAGCAAGTATGTGCTGAAAACTAATACATCACATACAAATATAGACAAAAACAAAACCATATTCGTCAACAAGCACAATGAACATGTAAGGCATGCCCCATAGGGTATTGCAATCAACATTTATCAAGGAGAATGCACCATGAGTGCGGAATTATCGGATAATGCCACCAGAAAACGTTTGCTTGAGATCGAAAAGGAATTAGCTGATCTTAAAGAAAAGAAAAGTGCTTTGCATCAACGTTGGAAAGCAGAGAAAGAAAGCATCACCCGCATTCGCGAAATGAAAGCGGAAATCGAGCAATTGCGGAATAAGGCGGCTGATCATGAACGGAAAGGAGATTTGGCAAAGGTCGCTGAAATACGTTATGGGACAATCATGCAATTGGAGCAGCAGGTGGAAACAGAAAATCAACATCTTGCTTCATTGCAATCAACAGGAAAAATGCTCAAAGAAGAAGTTGATGCTTCGGATATTGCCGAAATCGTTGGAAAATGGACAGGTATCCCAGTTCAAAAAATGTTGGAAACAGAAAGAACGAAACTCCTCACGATGGAAGATCGCATTCATCAAAGAGTGATTAATCAAGCCGACGCCGTAAAGGCAATAAGCAATGCCATACGTCGATCAAGAGCAGGTTTGCAAGATGTGAACAGGCCGATTGGTTCATTTATTTTTCTTGGTACGACAGGTGTTGGGAAAACAGAAATGGCAAGAGCACTTGCGGAGTTTTTATTTGATGATGAATCGGCAATGATTAGAATAGACATGAGTGAATACATGGAAAAGCATGCCGTTTCTCGTTTGATAGGAGCACCTCCGGGATATGTGGGTTATGATGAAGGCGGGCAACTGACAGAAGCTGTTAGACAAAGACCATACTCAGTTGTGCTTCTCGATGAAATAGAAAAGGCACATCCTGAAGTATTCAATATTCTGCTACAAGTGTTGGATGATGGTCGCTTGACAGATAGTAAAGGGAGAGAAGTGAATTTTAAAAATACAATCATCATCATGACATCAAATCTCGGAACGGAGATTCTTCAAGATTCCCTTGCTGATATCACTGAGGAAAATCGAGAGACAATTCTCATGGAAGCAAGAACAGGCATAATCAACTTGCTCAAGCAAAGAATGCGTCCGGAATTCTTGAATCGTATTGATGAAATTATATTGTTTAAACCCTTGACCAAATCTGAGATTCGTCAAATCGCGGTACTTCAAATGAAGAAACTACAAAGTCGTTTGGCCAAGGATGATATCACCCTGAATGTTACTGATGATGCATTCGATACAATTGTCCGGCTGGGTTATGATGTTCAATATGGAGCAAGACCATTGAAAAGAGCCATTCAAAAATATGTAGCAGATCAATTGTCTATGCATATTCTTGGTGGGGAATTTTCTTCGGGAGATGTCATTCAATTGGAATCAAGTGAAACTGGAGCATTTGAATTCAAAAAGGTCTAATCATTCCAAATGAATTCAAAAAGAAGAGATGATACGGCAATCATGATGCCGGCATAAGAGAATAAAACGACTATTGTAGAAAGAGCTTCCGAAATAGGAGCTCCATATAATGCCATCGATAGTCCTTCCACCCCTAGCAATGCCGGAGGCAATACCACGGGAAAGGAAAGCACGGGAAAAAGTGCTCCTTTCCCGTTTGCTTTAGCTATAATGGCAGCAATCGCTGTTATGGCTGAAGCCATGCAGATGCTTAACAATACCACCATAATCCAAAAAAGGCCGATATTTCCAACATTGATTGAAGGTAGGAAAAATAGAAATAGAGCGGAACCTGTGAATGATAATGCAAGAGATAAAAAACATGTAAACAAGAATTTTCCAAAAAACACTTCCATCGGTGTGGAGCTGAGTTTCAATAGAAGAGAAGTACCACGTTCTTCTTCCATGACAAAAGTTCTCGAAAGACCGGTCATGCTTCCAAAAAACAAAACAATCCACAATAATGCAGAAGCAACATTATTATTGACTCGCTCTCCCGCTGTTGTAAATGCTATCGTGGAAATTGTAATCACCATAAACAACAATAATGCAGACAGTGCAATACGAGATCGAAACTCGATTGACATTTCTTTTCGAAATACAGCCATGCATTTGTACAGAATATTCATATCAGTCAATCTTCTCTGCTTGAACAATGATCACATCCATGATCTTTTGAAAAATTCGCATCTTCCATTTGCAATGTAATATGTTTTGTATGATATCGCTCAATCAATAGAATCCTTGCATCTTCTAATACTTTTGCATGAAATTGCTGATCAGCAATGATATGGGCGCTGATTGACAATTCACCGGGATGCATTTCCCAAATATGAATATCATGTACGCTCAAAACATTCTGAACTTGTCCGAGTAAATCTTCAATGTCATGTGATGTTATTCCTTGTGGAGCACTGTCCATGAGAATTACTCCAGCGGATCGAATCAATCGAAATGCACTGCGAAGAATGTATATGGAAATACCGATTGAAAGTATGGCGTCGACGATATCCCATCCAGTAAAATGAATGATGATTCCACCTAAGATCACTGCAATTGATGAAAGTAAATCTGTGATCACATGCAAATATGCACTGCGCGTGCTGAGATGATGTGCATCATGAAGCATATATGCACTAATGACATTCGCAATTAATCCAATCACGGATGTAATCAGCATTGGTTCTGCATGAATGTTGGCCGTATGGAAAAATACACGCATGAACGATTCATATATCAAAAATCCACACATGCTAAGCAATATGATTCCATTGATCATTGCAGCGAGAACTTCGATTCTCTTGAATCCGAATGTGAATCTTTGCAATTGTTCTTTGTTTTGATTTGCATTTGCATACATCGTTAATGCAATCAATGCAATGATCAAAGCACCGGCATCCGATAGCATGTGCCCTGCATCTGAAAGCAGAGCCAAGCTTCCTGATATATAACTTCCTATCACTTGAGCGATAAAGATCGTGAGCGTCATTGCAATTGCAATTTTGAGAGCCCGTGTGTCTTTTATCGTGTGATGATGACCATGCGAATGATCATGGTGATGTGTATGCATAGAGTGGTTCACCACAAGTGGTATTCATAAAAAAGCCCTCGACCAATGGTGAGGGCTTGTTCAAATCTTTGTTTCTTATGCAAATTGCTGATAGTTATTTTCGAACAAACCGACTAGATGCTTTGCTTTCGCATCATATGCCGCGGGGTCGGACCATGTATTTTTTGGATTGAGAATTTCTGCAGGGACATCAGGACATTCTTTTGGTATATGCAATCCAAAATACTCTTCCGTCACGAATTCAACATTATGCAGTGCTCCGTTCAATGCTGCTCTCAATAATGCACGGGTATAAGCAATCTTCATTCTTTTGCCAACTCCATACTCTCCGCCACTCCATCCGGTATTAACAAGCCAAACTTGAGCACCATGTGCATTGATCTTGTCACGGAGAAGTTCGGCATATACTTTTGGATGATGAACCATGAAAGGTGCTCCAAAACAAGTGCTGAATGTTGCGGTTGGTTCTTTTACGCCACGTTCAGTTCCTGCAACTTTTGCAGTATATCCGGATAGAAAATGAAACATCGCCTGTTCAGGTGTCAGTTTTGCAATCGGCGGCATGACGCCAAATGCATCACAAGTCAAGAAAAAGATGTTCTTGGGATGACCGCCTTTATTATCCGATACGATATTATTAATGAAATCTCTCGGATAGGAAGCTCGAGTATTTTCAGTGATGGAATCATCAAAGAGATCAACTTTTCTGCTTTCGGCATCCATCGGTACATTTTCCAAAATGGTTCCGAATGTACGAGTCATTTCATAGATGATGGGTTCTGCTTCTTGCGAGAGATTGATCACTTTGGCATAACAACCGCCTTCATAGTTGAATGTGCCTTTATCTGACCATCCATGCTCATCATCACCGATAAGTGCGCGTTCAGGATCAGTGGAAAGTGTTGTCTTGCCTGTTCCGGAAAGCCCGAAGAACAATGCTGTATCACCTTGATTGCCAATATTTGCAGAACAATGCATGCTCATCACGCCACGCAAAGGCATCAAATAATTCAATGCAGTGAAAATTGATTTCTTGATTTCTCCGGCATAATGCGTTCCACCGATCAACACCAATTTTTGTGAGAAATCCATTAGAATGAATGTTTCTGAGCGAGTGCCGTCTATTTCCGGATTTGCTTTGAAATCGGGACAATGTAAAATTGTAAAACCAGGCTCAAATGATGTGAGTTGCGTTTCATTTGCTTGAATGAACATGTTCTGCGCAAAGAGATTGTGCCAAGCATATTGATTGACGACTCGCACGGGCAATGCATAGTCAGCATCTGCACCTGCAAAGCAATCCAACACATATACATCAGATCCCTGAAGATATGCAGTCATCCGTGCTTTGAGTGCATTGAATCGCTCTTGTGGAAATGGTTTATTTACTTTGCCCCACCACACATGCTCTGTACTTGTGGATTCCTCCACCAAGAATTTATCATTCGCACTTCTTCCGGTATGTGGTACCGTGATGGCAAGCAAAGCACCATGCTCGGTAAGTTCTGCCTCTGCATTGCTTATGGCATGTTCATACAATTCGGCTCGGGAAAGATTGTAAAAGACTTCGTTCAAATGAGAAATGCCCTGACCATTAAGGGATTCTTTAATCTCTTCATTCGTTTTCATGAATTTTTTTCGCTATCCGTGAAACAAGCGTATCGGGTGGTAAAGCATGAATTTCGTGATTATTCATACATATGCCAAACTTACGGAATTTGTACACAGAATTGAGTAAAAATGGAGCTGGGTTTTGAAGAAAAAAGGTAGTTATCCACTTCAAGACAATATTGACAATTTATACCCCAATCCGTGAATGTTCATGATGTGTATATCTGAGTCAAATTGCAGGTATTTACGAAGTTTGGCGATATACACATCCATGCTTCTGCCATTGTGATAAGAATCTTCCCCCCAAATGCGAATCAAAGCATCATGTTTGCTCAATGGAAGATTCATGGATTCAGCTAACATATTGAGTAATTCGGCTTCTTTGGTGGTCAAAATTCGAATTTCGGCTCCATGGGATAATACTCTTCGCTCATAGTTAAAATCATAGGATCCAATTTTTTTGATGCCGGAATGTATATGTGCTTTGGACAATCTCTTTTGGTATGTTTTTAGTCTAAGCTGCAATTCTTCATTGCTGATTGATTGATCCAAGATATCATCAACGCCAGATTGAAGCATGGCAATTCTGTTTGATTCATCGCATGCGGAAGTGAGAATTATCAAGAACTGAAAGGGGACATCAGTTATCAATGCCCTTGTAAAGATAGGATTTGGGGATTGTGTATGCCAAATGGCAATATCAAATGATTCGCCTTTCAAAGATGATTCTTGAATTTCATTTTCTGCACATTGATACAATTCCCATCCTTGTGAAAATAAACCGGAGGGAATGTCTTTATCAGCTTGGGATATGAAGAGAATTCGTATCATTGAACATCGGGAGTTGATATTCTTGTTTGGGCATTCTCCAATGAGAGCCATTCGCTTCCAACAACACAACAGTTCAATAATTGTTACAGGCAGAATATCATGAGCGCATTTTCATTGGCGGAGCAAGCAGCTTCCCAGCAATTGGCTGCATATAATGAACGAGATATAGAAGCATTTCTTCTTTGCTATGTTGATGATATTGAATTATGCGATCTGATTTCAGGAGAAGTATTTTGCAAGGGTATATTTGAAATGCGTGCCATCTACGGAGCAATGTTTAATAGATGTCCTGATTTGCACTGTAAACTTGTAAAGCGTATCATTTGTGGAAATATCGCAATAGATGAAGAACATGTGTCAGGTCAAGTGCCAGGCAAAATCACGCATGCCACCGCTATTTACGAAGTGAATGATGCTGGATTGATCAAGAAAGCATGGTTTGTGAGAGGGACATAAAAAAAGCCGTCAATGGAAAAATTGACGGCTTTGAATTATTCAAAAGAGAACAATTATTTCTGTTCACCTTCAGTTGCTTTTCTTCTAGGAGCTGAAATTGCAACGATTGTTGCATCACCGCTCACATTGATTTTGATACCAGGGTAAGAAATGTCGCGGACATGCATAGATTGACCAATCTTTAATTCTGTGATGTCAACATCCAAATGTTGTGGGAGATCTTTTGGCAGACATGTCACATTCAATTTGTGCAGAATATGCTCCAATACACCACCTTCGCGAATTCCGGCACTTTGCCCGACGATTTTGACAGGTACATTAAAATCAACTGCTTTCTCATTTGAAACGCCGAAGAGATCAAAGTGAACGATTGCATCGGTCACTGGGTCGAATGTAATGTCTTTGAGCATGCAAGACAAAGGAGCATCGGATCCTTCCAATTCAAGATTGATGATTTTTGCTGCGGCAGTATAGACTATAGGGCGCATATTTAGAGGGTGCACAGCGATTGGTATCGGCTCGACACCATTGCGATAATATACACCTGTAACCATTCCGCTATTGCGAACGGCTTTTGCGGCTTTTTTACCGGTGTCTCTTTTTTGTGCTTTGAGAGCGATTTCACTCATTTGATATTCTCCGGTGAATTCTAATTTATTTTTATCGTATGATATCGAATAATGAACTGATCGAGGCATTGTTATGTGTTCGCTCGATCGCTTCGCCGAATAACTCGGCAACTGAAACTGTTACGATTTTGTCAGATACCCAATGATTGGGGAATGTATCAGTAACATAAACTGTTTTGATTGCATCACTTTTATTGATTTTCTCAATTGCCGAACCGGAAAATACTCCATGCGTGCAAACTCCGGTGATGCTTTTCGCTCCAGCATTGACCAATGCTTCAGAGCATTTGACGAATGTTGTTCCGGTATCAATCAAATCATCTATAACGATGATGTCTTTACCCGAAACTTCTCCGATGATATTCATGACTTCCGCAACATTGTGCGAAGGCCTACGCTTGTCAACTACCACCAAATCAGCATCGAGCACTTTGGCATATGTTCTTGCTGTTTTGATCCCGCCCACATCAGGCGATGCTATGGCTAATTGTTCTGAACGCAATTCAAAGAGCTTTTTTACGAGCACTGTTGAGCCATATAGATGATCCAACGGTATATCGAAGAAACCTTGAATCTGAGGCGTATGCAGGTCCATCGTAATCACTCGATCAGCGCCGGCCTCAGACAACAAATTCGCAATCAATTTTGCTGTTATTGAAACCCTGGGCTGATCTTTTCTGTCCTGTCTGGCATATGCAAAGTATGGAATCACCGCAGTTATTCGCTTTGCAGAAGCACGCTTCGCAGCATCGATCATGATTAACAGTTCCATCAGATGCTCAGCAGGTGCATTCGTTGATTGTATGATGAATAAATCGTTTCCACGAATATTCTCTTCATACTTCACCCAAATTTCACCATCACTGAAATTTCTGATTGTCACAGGCGACAACTCTCTCCCAAGGGAGCGCGCAATGTTCTCCGCAAGGGTTTGATTAGATCTGCCGGAAACGATCATCAGATCAGACATGTGTTATGCCGAGATCATCAATGGTACAAGTGCCAGGCGTAAAACGCCTTTTTATGAATTTGCCGTTAGAAAAAGCCATCAACCATAAGATTGTGGCTTTACGGACTGAAGCTGGGGCGGTAGGATTCGAACCTACGAATGGCGGCTCCAAAAACCGCTGCCTTACCACTTGGCGACACCCCAGTATGTTCTGCGAAAACAAAACAGAACACAAAGATAGGGTGTTTCGGGATTTCTGGCAAAGAAAAAGTCTGCTTGGTAACACCATGATACGCTCGATCATTCAACTCTGATGGCAGTTTCGCCATGCTCACGAATCAAGGTCAGGGCTTCACCCTTAATCAACGTATCATCTGCAGACAATATGCTTTGATCTCTTTGCAAGAGAGCGAAGCCTTTTTTCAAAGGAGAATATGGGTGTAAAGCCATGCACTGCATTTCTAGGGACTGCACATTTTTTTGGCTAATTTGAATATATCTTGCCAAAGATTGATGCATTCGATTTTCCAATTCATCTCTTCTTTGAGCGGAATTGCGTATATGTTCGGGTAATCTTCTAAATCCTGAATGTTGCTCCATTCTCTGAAGTTGGTCTTTCATCTTTGAAACAAGATATTCCATTGACTTACGAAGTGAGTCTTTTTTGAGAGCCAAATGATGATGGAGATCATCCATTGTAATGGGGCTCACCAGTTCCGCCGCAGCCGTTGGTGTTGCAGCTCGAACATCAGCCACGAAGTCAGCAATGGTGATGTCTGTTTCATGCCCAACGCCGGAAATGATCGGAATGGAGCAATCAGCAATGGCATAGGCAACGCTTTCATCATTGAAAGCCCAGAGATCTTCCATTGATCCACCGCCTCTTGCAATGATGATCACTTCGCATGCCGACTGTTCCAATTCTTTGATTGCATTGATGATGTCTGCGGGTGCTGTGTCACCTTGTACGATGGTTGGCCTTAAGATGACATGTGCCATTGGATTTCTTCTTTTCAGGGTGGACAACATGTCTTGGACGGCAGCGCCCGTTGCTGATGTGGCAATTCCAATGGTCAGAGGGAAGTCTGGTAATTCAGCTTTTCTGTCTTGATCAAACAATCCCTTTGCAGCCAATGATTTTTTTAATTCTTCAAAAGCCATATAGAGATCGCCGGTACCGAGTGGCATGATACTTTGACAATCAAGTTGATATCTTCCCTGCGGAGGATAGACAGTCACATTTCCGCGTGCTATCACTTTCATGCCATCAGTCAATGGAAATTGCAGTGATTTGCCCTTCCACATAACTGCACTAATCTGAGCATATTCATCCTTCAGTGAAAAATAGCGATGACCTGAACCATGTAATTTAAAATTAGAGATTTCACCTATCACAATCACCGAGCCGATTCCCTGTTCAAGAAGAGAGCGAATCTGCATTGTTATTTGAGAAACCGAAAGAGAGCCATCCATGGTATATGATCCAAGGCTATGTTGAGAAAGCAGGAATTCCACTAGGCAAAATATAGAATTTCGCATCATCTTCGAGAGTGAGATTTATGCGTGTCAGGTCATGCCAAGATGTTATTTTATCTGATATATCACCACATGTAGCATACTCTTTCAGGTGAATTAGTGAGTTTGGATTTATCAACGCGCGTAGAATCTGCGCTTGAAGCTCAGACGCTGGCCATTTCAAACACTGCAAAAAAAATGAAAGCCGCCGGTATTGATGTTGTTTCATTATCGGTTGGGGAACCCGATTTTGACACCCCACTTTGTGCGAAAGAAGCTGCATTGCGAGCAATACATGAGAATTTCACACACTATACAGATTCAAATGGAATTGCTGATTTACGTGAAACCATCGCAAAAAAATTCCGTGAAGAAAATGGAATAAAGGATGCCACAGCATCTAATGTTATTGTTTCTGCCGGTGCAAAACAATGCATTTACAATACATTGATGGCTCTGTGCAATGAAGGTGATGAGGTTATTATTCTTGCACCGTATTGGGTAAGTTATCCTGCAATGGCAGTGATGTGCGGAGCACGTCCCGTGATACTTTCCGGTGAATATGAACATGCTTATAAAGTGAAGCCTGAAGATCTTCGAAAAGCAATCACACCGAGAACCAAGTGCGTCATTCTGAATAGCCCTTCTAATCCAACCGGAATGATGTACACAGAGGATGAGATTCGTGCTTTCGGAGCTGTGATTGCCGAATATGATTGCTATCTTCTCAGCGATGAGATTTATGAAAAACTCACCTATGGAGACATCAAGCATTTTTCACCGGGAGCAATTAGTGAGCTTTCTTCGAAAGTTATCACAGTCAATGGAGTATCCAAAGCTTATGCCATGACCGGCTGGAGGATTGGCTATCTACATGCGCCAGATCATGTCTTCAGGGAAGTTTCAAAGGTTCAAGGTCAAAGCACATCCCACCCTAGCTCGATTGCGCAAAAAGCCGCGCTTGCCGCATTGCAATTTGGTTCGGAAGATGTGATTGCAATGCATGCTGCGTTTTCCGCAAGAAAATCACTTGTCTGTTCATTGTTGGCTGAAATCCCCGGTTTGAAATTTCATATTCCTGATGGTGCATTTTATGTGTTCATCTCATTTGATGAAATACAAGATGATGTTGATTTTTGCGCATACTTATTGGAAGAATTTCACGTTGCACTTGTCCCGGGTGATGCATTCGGTTGTCAAGGTGCGCTGAGAATTTCTTTTGCTGCTTCTGAGGATACATTGAGAAAAGGAATAGATCGTCTTGCTCGCGGCCTTAAAGCTTATGGAAGAAAAAAATGATTGGCTCTCATACATATCTCACACCGTCAGCAGTGGCTCAGTTAAGCTCCATTGAAATGAAAGCTCGTTTGATTGTTGAAGGGTTTATGTCCGGCATGCATAAATCACCATATCATGGTTTCAGTGTTGAATTTGCAGAACATCGGCAATATCATCCGGGAGATGATTTACGATATCTTGATTGGAAAATTCTCGGCAAGACAAATAGACATTATATCAAGCAATTTGAAGAGGAAACCAATTTGCGATGCACGGTCATAATTGATACAAGTGCATCAATGAAGTATGCTTCAAAAGGGAATGTGTCGAAATTCGATTATGCTGCATGTTTGGGTGCTGCATTCACATATTTGATGATGAAACAGCAAGATGCAGCAGGGTTGGCTTTATACAATGATTCCATTGTGTCTTACCTTCCCGCAAAAAAGAAAACTTCTTATGTGGGAGAGATTTTGCGTGTTTTGGGAAATGCAGTTCCATCAAATATCACCGGAACCGCAAAAGCTCTTCATCAATTGGTTGAGCGATTGCCAAAGAGGGGAATGGTGATTATTATCAGCGATTTTTTTGATGAGATCTCATCAATCGTGCAAGCACTAAAACATTTCAGACATGATGGTCATGAAGTGATAGCCATACAAGTACTTGATCCAAGAGAAAAAGATTTTTCCTTTGGACATGATGCTAATTTTCGAGACATAGAAACTGGCGAGGAATTGATAACGCAACCCTATCATATCAAGAAAGCCTATGCCGAAGGATTTATGAAATTCATGGCTCAATTGAAGCATGAATGCAGGGTAAGGGGAGTCGAGTATTTGCAGATAGATACACATCAACCTTATGAACTTGCATTGCGTGAATATCTGTACAAACGATCAAAAGCGTAAAAAAAAAGTCCCGCTTTTGCGGGACTTGAACTTATTTTCTTTTTAGTGCTCGCAGAATCGCTGCCTTAAAATCTTCTTTTGACCTTTGCCCTACAATTTTTTCATTGATCGTGCCATCAGCGTTAACAATGAAGGTTGTGGGAATCGCTCCAATGCCATCATACGCTTCGGCTACTTTATCGTTTCCAACGATAATCGAATATGGTATGTTTTTCAGACGAGCAAATTTACTCACCGTGTTGAATGCCTGATCATCCCTATCCATGGAAATCCCGATAACGATCAATTCATCTTCTGTAAATTCTTTGGACAATTCGATGATATCTGGAATTTCTTTTCGGCATGGAGGACACCATGTAGCCCAAAAATTCAGAAACATTACTTTTCCTGCCCCATGTTGAAGCAGATTCACTTGTTTTGAACCATCTTTCCATGAAAGATCTGCGGCTTTTCCAGGACCTGATTTAGTGACCGATTCAACCATGAACACTTTGTTCACAGGTGCTTGTTGGGCAAATGTATTTACCCCCAACAAACAAATTGATGCTAATAAGGCATAAGTGATGCCAAGCAATTGAGTCATTATGTTTCCTCAACATGTATAAGTGCCGACAATTGTTCAGTTTTCAGATCGGAAACCATCACACAAAGATTGTTTCCTAATCTCCACAAAACCATTGTGTTAGAAGCACCGTTTTCTTGTTCCCAGTACCAGTCGGCTTTTTTGACTATTTCCATTGCTCTGGGATTCACGCTGAGAGTTTGATTATCCACCAAACCCTCCGGTACTTCATAGGCATAAATGAGATGATCGCCAACTTTGTAAATGAACTGAGCAAATTTAGTGCCTTTCTCTTGTGAAACAATGCCGCCGACCAGTTCGGCGTCGATTTTAGGGAAATGTACAGGGTAATTTACGCCATTATCAGCAAAAAATGTTGATAAGGTTCCTTGATCATTTGAAAATTTCTGCAAAGACATTTTGCCGTCTTCAAATGCATGAAAAGCGGAATATGCTTGTGAGCAGATATTGTTTTGTCCAGCGTGAACTACTGAAAAATCTGCAATGCTCGCCGATGTTTGTTCAATATTGTTTGTGGAATGAGATACATATACATATCCGCCCAAAACAATTATCATGCAAAGTGGAATAGCAAATCTCGGACTGAGGACCGAAATGATAGGGTCAAGCGCATTCCAGCAAGCTTCGATGAATGAGGCTTTTCTTTGCGGTTGCCTTGCCACAGAGTGTTCATTTCTGATTCCTTTCAGGATCGAATCACGCAAATCTGCGGGGGCTTGTATGTGTAGTGCTTCTTGTTTTGTTTGAAGCACGGATTTCATTGCCGTTTGAATATAAAGTGCTACGGATAACTCGGGATCATTCTCAAGACGGCTCTGAAGTTCTTGCATGGTATTTGGATCGATAAATTCTCCATCCGCCATTGATGCAAGATACTCTTCGAGTTCTTTTGGTGTGTTCTTCACGAGTTGTCGTTATATGTGAATAATGAGTAATTACAAGTTATTCGAAATCAGATGTGTCATAACCACGTTGCTTCGCATAAGCCAACAATTGCGATGCCAACATTTTTCGTGCACGATGCAAGCGTGAACGTACTGTGCCAATTGGACACTCGATGATTTCAGCTATTTCTTCATATGTCATGCCTTCAAGATCACAAAGTATAATAGCGGTTCTGAATGTTTCAGGCAGTGACTCGAGAGCGATCGAGACTTCATCATCTAAGAGATTGTCAAAAATCTTCTTCTGAAGATCAGTTGATTCAGATGATTCACTACGTATGAGATCATAGAATTCCTCAATGACATCATATTCAACAGTGTCCGGTTCTCTTTTGTCTTTTCTATATTGATTGATATATGTGTTTTTGAGAATTCTGAACAACCATGCTTTGCAATTTGTCCCTCTTTCAAATTTGTCGAAGAAGCGGAAACCTTTCATATAGGTTTCTTGCACAAGGTCGTGAGCATCTTCTCTGTTACGGCACAGCCGCACAGCAAAACTGTATAATGCGCTCATGTGAGGAAGGGCTTCGCGTTCAAAGTCCGATTGCTTGGCGGCAATTGTATTCATAGGTGCTTCTGTTGTTGCCGAAGTATATGTGCCAAAATTATCGAACTTTCGTGCTTCCGCAAAGCTATTCTCAATTATTGTTGCGGCTTCATTCATGATATGATTCCGAATTGATTCGTGAATTCAGCATGCAAGGAGTTTTTCTCTATGATGCTCAACCGAAGAGGCAGCCTGATGACCCTGTCCAAGGGATATTATTGTAACGAACGCCCATCATAGGTCCGCGTCCGGTTCTCGCCAGAGACATCACGGGTTGGGGATCAATCTGATCTTCAGGCCAAATGAGCATGATTCGTATTTCAACTTTATTTGATCCATGCGGTGTATCAATACATTCGGCATATCGAATTTTTTCTTGAAGCAGATAATTTGACCTGTGTTCAAAAGCAATTGCTTCTATGTCTGAATGACTGGGACTGATTATAACACCCTTACCGGCAAATGAAAACAGAGGTTTTAGGACAAATGGTTCCAGTGAATCAGGAATTTGCTTCAATTCGGAAAGTACAAATGATCTAGGTATTGAATCATGGCTTAGAAAAGGAAGAACATATTTGCTCATCTTGAAATACCAATTGGGATGCCCAGCCCATTCCACATCAATGTCATCATTCCAGTTAAATGGCAATTTTACCGAATTATCGTCTAATTCATCAGCAATTGCTCTATTAAAGATTCTGCGAATTCGAACCCATTTGCCATTTCTTTTATGAAATAAAACATTCCCTTCTTTCTTGATAGATTGAATGTCGCTTGTTTTCATTCCGGTCAATTGTTCAATCACCTTGAAATCGGGTCTTGTCTTTTGTTCATCAGGTTTGAATTCAAGTAGGCACGTCTCATCAGGGTCATGATTGCCAATCAATGCAGATCTGAGTAAAGCGGTGTAATTTATCTCATCAAATGCGTTAGGAAATGGTGTGAAATCGTGCAAATCATATGTATGCATCATTGATTGAGCACATCGCAGTTGATACCCATACAGTGACGGAAAACCTTGCAATTCAACGACTTTAGGGGTAAGAGAGCCATCTTCATTCATGGCGATGGCAAAGTCTATAACACAAAAAAGAGGTTTTTCAGACTCATTTGGTACATTGTATGCCGCCGGGATTGGATTGCCAAACATTGTACTTTTCTGATGGTCTCGGCACATTTTTGCTATGTCAATCGCAGATGTACACAATTCCGCGCGCATGGTTTCATTCACGAAGATTGGCATCTCAGCTACCCTGAATTCGATTGGTGAGCCACAGGATTTAGCCAATTCTTGCAGGAATTGAGCATGTTTTTCTTCTGTGAAGAGAGAATTCCTGAAATATGTTTGCATTTGAGAGTTCATAACTCAACTTAGCAAATCCCCATGATTTTACCATTCAATCGACTTGCCCTTCATTTCGTAGATTTGCAATATCAATTGGAAACAGAACATGATACTTGGTGTAGGAACAGACATTGTTGACATAGCGAGAATTGAATCAGCCATCACAGAATATGGCGATGCTTTTCTCCGTAGGATATTCACTCCTGTGGAGCAGGCATATTGTGAATCATATGTTCATGGCAAAATGTCTCATTATGCCGCGAGATTCGCCGTAAAAGAAGCATTCAGTAAAGCTATAGGTACCGGTATTACGAAAGGTTTTGCATTCAAGGATATTGGAGTTGTGAATGAAAAAGGCGGAAAGCCATGTATTGTGCTTTCCAATTTGATGCTAGAAACATGGGGATCTTATACCATTCATGTATCCATTTCGCATACCGACACGGTTGCAATGGCTGTTGTAATCATAGAGTCAGACAAAGAACGCGATATCAATATCCGCTTGACGGAGGATGCAACATGATTGTCATGAAATTTGGTGGAACTTCTGTTCAAGATGCTTCGGCCATGTTGCACGTAGCTGCCATAGCTGAGCAATATGGAGATGAGCAAATATTGGTTGTGTCATCAGCTTGTTCCGGTATGACAAGTGAATTATTGAAATTGGCAACTGATTCGGTGCATATAAGCGATGAGGAACGGATCCAAAGAATAGCTGTAATGGAAAACAGACATATCTCCATTGTATCATCCTTGGGGATTGAGGAGCAAGTTGGGCATCGAATTCATGAACTGTGCAATGGATTGCGCAACACATGTGAAGGAGTAGCTTTGCTTGGAGAATGTACGCCCCGTTCAAGCGACGCCATAGCATCATTCGGTGAATTATTGTCAACAGTTGTTTTGCAAGGTTTATTGCAGCAACATAATGCCTCGACTTGGTATGATGCGAGAGAGGTAGTAAAGACCGATTCAGGTTATCAGGTGGCACAGGTTGATTTTTCTTTGACACAATCGATGGCATCGAAAAAACTCAAACCTCTGTTTGATTCACACCGTATCATAGTCACACAAGGGTTCATCGGATCCGATTCCGATGGTAATACAACCACTTTGGGCAGAGGCGGTTCGGATTTTTCCGCAGCTTTGCTTGGCGCTGCATTGCATGCCGATGAAATCATCATTTGGACGGATGTCAGTGGAATTGCGAGTGCGGATCCACGCATGATACCCGAAGCACACTTTATCGAAACGATGAGTTTTGATGAAGCAAGAATGTTGTCATTTTTTGGGGCGAAAGTATTGCATCCAGAAACCATAATACCGGCATTGAGCAATAATATACCAGTCCATGTCCGTAATACATTTAAAAGTGCGGACAAGGGGACGACTATCACTCAACTTGGTGATAAAGATGCTATTGGTTTTCGTTCTGTCATTGGCAAACAAATCGTTACCTGCGTGAATATAAGCGGGATTCCCGGCACGGATTATTACAACAAAAAATTTGAACTCCTTGATCAGATTTCTCGACTCTCTGGTCAGCAACCATTGATTCATGCAAGAGTTGGCGAGTCCGAAACATATGTTTACGATGCGCCTATGCACCATCTTTCTCAGTGTATTGACAAAGAGCAAAACTTGATGAACATAACAGTAGAAGAGTATTCGCTAATTAGTGCCATTGGTCCCAACTTACGATCCGAGCATTCAAAAAAAGCAGTCGGCAAATTTTATGAAACAGTGTTGAGCGTAGATCCACAACCTGTTTTCATTAGCGGTATTCAGCCACAAACTGTTTCCGCACTGGTTGCTCCTGATTGTGCCATTGATATTCTTAAAGCATTGCATCCACATTGTTCATGAAACGCTTCATAAGTCTTTTTATACTGAAGATTTTCTCTCTGTCTGTATTTGATCTTTATGCAGAAGAGCAAGTCGATTCTGTGTTCATTTCCGACTTCAAAATGAGCATACAGGATATCAATTATGTCGGTGATGAGATTCTCCATTCTTCAGAACAATCACTTTTCAAAGCAGGAATAATCATTGGTTCATCATTGCTTGCTATGCCTTTTGACGAGGAAGCGAGGCGTATTTCACAAAGAAATGTAGCCACACTCGATGGTGATGTGATGTCTTTTGCAAATTCATATGGCGATTTGTTATATCCCGCGATAGGAACCATCGGAGCATATGGATTGGGATTGGCAATGTCTGATGAGCGATTGCGAACATTTTCACGAAAGACATGCACTTCACTCCTAGTGGCGGGAGTCATGACCACTCTCATCAAGTCCATTATTGGAAGAAGCAGGCCATTCACCAATCAGGGCAGCCAAACATTCACACCATTTACCATCAATGATGCTCGATTGTCCTATCCTTCAGGACATACAACCGTTGCTTTTGCCATGAGTGCTTCACTCAGTAGATATATCGATCGATGGTGGGCAGATGTGATTCTTTATGGTTTGGCTAGCGGGACCGCTTATGCCCGCATGCATCATGACAGGCATTGGCTTTCTGATACAATATTGGGGGGGGCGATAGGATATTTTGCGGCCAAATGGGTATTTGATGCAGATAAACAACCTTCAGTATCCACCTCTGAGGCTCTGATAGAGCCAACATTCACGCCAGTTTCAATGGGTTTTGTCATCCAATTTTGAAGTAGTTCATAAATTGGCAGTTTAGGGGTTGCATTTACCATTAATTTTTTAGTATTTTACGTTACCATTACATAATAGCATGATAATTGTACTCATGCTCACATATCACCCACGGACAAAGTCCGACCACAACAAATGAGTTTCGAACGAGGGAATTCGACTCTTTGAAATAATCAAAGCAATATGCCATGGTGTTTCCATGGCCTTGTAATACGTTGCTCTTGTCAATCCGACACGCATTATTCAGCGATAGTCCACATTATTCTATCATCATTACTCATGGAGTATGTATGAAAAAACTGTTTTACTCTTCTCTCATTTTTGGCATAATGCTCACTGTACAGTTTGCATTTGCACAAGAGAGGGTGGTTTCGGGTAAAGTGACAAATTCCAAAGGAGCGCCCTTACCCGGTGCCACGGTGTTGGTGAAAGGTACCACTTCAGGTGCCTTTGCGAAGTCAGACGGAAAATACAAAGTGACAGTTCCCGCCAATGGTAAAGTGTTGGTTTTTAAAATGGTTGGTATGAAAACCAAAGAAGTGACATTAAGTAATTCTGACAATGTAGATGTCAGTTTGCAAGATGATGCAACTCGCAGTGAGGACGTTGTTGTAACAGCGATAGGTATTGAACAACAAAAACGTTCGCTTACCTATGCAACGCAGGAAGTGAAAGGTAGTGCACTTTCTCAATCCAAAGAAGCCAATATAGTTGGTGGATTGGCAGGAAAGATTGCCGGTGTACAGGTTACAAATTCAACCGGTGCTGCCGGTGGGTCATCGTATATCCGCATCAGAGGTGCATCTTCTATCACAGGTGATAATCAGCCATTATTTGTTATTGATGGTATTCCAATCGACAATTCTCAATTGAATACTGAAGATGGTTTGGCAGGTGTTGCATATTCCAATCGTGCGGTTGACATCAATCCTGATGACATCGAATCAGTGAATGTTCTGAAGGGTGCTGCCGCAACTTCATTGTATGGTATTCGCGCTGCTTCAGGTGCAATCATCATTACAACCAAAAAAGGGTTGAGCAGTTCAAATGTTGGAAGAATGAGCGCTACATTTTCTACTTCATTGGGCATTGACCAAGTCAATAAATTGCCCGAATTACAAACAAAATTCTCTCAAGGTAGAGATGGACAAATTGGTTCTCCGGTAGCAGCTGCAACTCAGCGCCCACGTTCTTGGGGTGCGGCATTGGATACGCTCAGATGGGTTGCTGATCCTACATGGATTTGGGACAAAAATGGCCGTATCGTAGGAAAAAGTGATCCAGCTGCCGCAAATGGTGCGCAGGTGACCCCATATGATAATCTTGGTGATTTCTTCCGTACTGGATATACAACTACAAACTCATTCTCTTTGTCCGGTGGAAACACTGCATCAAGTTTCTTTCTATCACTATCAAACATGAACCAGTCCGGTGTAACACCGAAAAACACATTTGAGAGAACAACGCTCCGTTTGTCTGGCGATCATGCATTCTCGAATGAATTGAAAGTTTCCGGATCGGTGAATTATACAAAATCCGGTGGAACAAGAATTCAGCAGGGTTCCAATATCTCCGGTGTTATGCTTGGTTTGCTCCGCACTCCCATTACATTCGACAATGCAAATGGCGTAGATGGTGCTGTGAATTCTGAAGCTTATCAATTTGCAGATGGTAGACAAAGAACCTATCGTGGTTTTGCAGGATTTGACAATCCATATTGGGTTGTGAACAATACACCATTCACCGATGATGTAAATCGTGTTGTTGCATATGCACAAGCTGATTATACTCCGGCTGATTGGATCAGCGTGATGTATCGCGTCGGTCAGGATTTTTATTCCGATCGTAGAAAACAAATTTATGCAGTGAATTCAAATTCTTATGTGGCAGGCCGCATCATTGAAGATCAATATTTCAATAGTGATATCACAAGTGATCTTATCGTGACATTGCGCAAAGAATTTGATCAAGATTTGAAAGGTAGTTTGATTCTTGGTCAAAACATGTATTCGAAGAGCCTTGAAAACTTGTATGCAACAGGTGATGACTTGGTTATTCCAGGCTTTTACAATATGTCAAATGCAAGTACATTGACGCCAGGTCAATCTTTGACGCAAAAACGCACTTCAGCTTTATATGCTGACGGTAGATTGGAATACAAAAACTATTTGTATCTCAATGCCACATTGAGAAATGAATGGTCAACTACACTACCCGAAGCAAATAATTCATTCATGTTTGGTTCAGGAAGTTTGGGTCTTGTTCTTAGTGAGCTAATGGGTCCAAGCGAAGAAATTAACTTCTTGAAACTTCGCGCATCATATGCATTGGTTGGAAAAGACGCTCCTATTTATGCAACACAAACATTGTTCACAAAAGCAGGTGTTGCTGATGGATGGACTAATGGTATCACATTCCCATTCAATGGTAGTGCTGGTTTCCAAATGTCAGGCACGCTTGGTGCTGCTGATCTTAAGCCTGAAATGAAATCAGAAGTCGAGATTGGTTTGGAAGGTAGATTGTTCAATAATACCGTGACATTTGATGTCAACTATTATGATAATACATCGACAGATCAAATCTTTGCCGTGCCTACTGCTGCATCAAGCGGATATACAAGCAAATTGATGAATGCAGGAAGCATCAAAAACAGCGGTATCGAGATTCAATTGGGTACTCGTTTGTTTGACATGGATGGTTTCACAGCAGATCTTAATATTAACTGGGCCAAAAACACCAGTGAAGTGGTTTCACTTGCAGAGGGCGTTGAAAATATCTACATCAACGGCTTCACCGGAGCTCAAATCCGTGCAGT
The DNA here is from genome assembly GCA_005788035.1 of Bacteroidota bacterium. Classification (GTDB taxonomy): domain Bacteria; phylum Bacteroidota; class Ignavibacteria; order Kapaibacteriales; family UBA961; genus UBA961. The sequence continues at coordinate 870 of SXZI01000103.1, read as the reverse complement.
TGCAGGTAAGCCATATGGCACTATCTTCGGTGGAAAATGGGCTAGAGATTCGGTATCAGGTAAGCGTATCATAGGTGCAAATGGCTACCCTGTAGTAAGCAGCGAAGAAGGTGAACTTGGAAATATCAATCCTGATTGGATTGCAGGTTCCAGACTTACACTGGGATACAATGGATTGACTGTTTCGGCATTGCTCGACATCAAATCAGGTGGCGTAATGTGGAATGGTACAAGAGGTGCTTTGGTAAATTATGGTATGGCAAAAGAAACAGAAAACCGTGGTGCGCTTCAAGTGTTTGACGGTGTTCGCCAGGTTAATGGTGCTTGGGTTGCAAATGATACGGCAGTAGCTTTGTCTCAAGCATGGTTCCTTGGTAATGGCGGTGGTTTCGGAGCACAAGCAGAAGATTTTGTTGAAGATGCAGGATATATTCGCTTGCGTGAATTAACAGTGGCATATGATCTTCCATCTACAATGCTTGAAGGTTCAATGCTTTCAAGAATCGGTTTATCATTTACTGCTCGTAACCTTTGGTTGAGCACGAATTATAAGGGAATTGATCCCGAGACAAGTTTGATCGGAAATGGAAATGGGCAAGGAATGGATTATTTCCAATTCCCGAACACCAAGAGTTATGTATTTAGTGTAAGTCTCGGATTCTAATTTCTCAATTCACTTCAACTATTTTAGATAGGTACAATAATTATGAAAAAATATCTCTTCATATTCATCTTAGGATTTACGGCGCTGACATTCTCAGCTTGTGATTCTTGGGTTGACAACAATGTTAATGTCAATCCCAATAATCCGGTTGATGCGCCCATCAATCTTGTACTTCCATCCGCTGAAGTATCACTTGCCTATGTTGT
>SXZI01000102.1 GCA_005788035.1 Bacteroidota bacterium | reverse complement strand
ATACCATGCCATTTATAACTATCTTCCATAAATGAAACTCCTCGTCCCATATATGTTTTTGCGATGATTGCTGTTGGTTTTCCGGTTTTGTTTTTTTGATTATTCAAAAAGACATCAAATCCTCTTTGAAGATCTTCAAAATTATGTCCATCAACAACAACTGTATCAAATCCAAAAGCTTTGCATTTTTCATCTATAGGATATACATCCATCACTTCGGGTAAACGCCCATCGATTTGACAATCATTATTGTCTATAATCCAACAAAAGTTGTCGAGTTTAAAATGGTATGCAGACATTGCCGCTTCCCAAACAGAACCTTCTTGTAATTCACCATCTCCGGTCAAACAGTAAACACGTTTGTCATTGTGGTCAAGTAATGCATCGCTCATCGCCATGCCTACAGCAATTGAAATACCTTGGCCAAGAGAACCAGAAGATGTTTCAACACCGGGTAACCCCATATCTCTTCCGGGGTGACCCTGTAATCTGGTATTGTATTTTCTGAGTGTTGCCATTTCAGACTTTGGATACATACCTGCATTTGCGAGTGCTGCATACATAACAGGTGCCATGTGACCCGCACTCAACACAAAGCGATCTCGCCCTTCCCAATGAGGGTTATTGCGATCATATCGCATATTTCCATTGAAATATAGTGTTGTAAAAATGTCCGATGAACCTAATGGCCCACCACTATGTCCTGAACCTGCCAACACCAACATTTTGATGATATCTCTTCTGATTTCTTTCGCAACGCTTGCTAATTCATCAGGGCTTTGGCGTTTATTTTCAAATGTTTGAGTTCCAAACTCTACTTCAAACGACATATTGTTTCCTCAAAGGGTTTTCATGAAAACTGTGGTGTATGCTCTGTGATCCACTCTCTAGCTACTTGAATGATATCTTGAATTGTATTGGAAGCAAATGGAGATTGTAGGTTTCCGGATTTCACGATATCTAAAAATGTTTTACTACCACCTATTTCGCAGATATGTAAATAATCCTTCATCGCCTCTTCTTTATTCTCTCGAGATTTTACCCAAAACTGCAATGCGCAGATTTGTGCCAAAGCATAATCTATGTAATAAAATGGGGTTCTGTAGATATGGGATTGGAATTGCCATACACGCCCTTCACTTCCTTCGGGCATATCTTCATAAGTTCTCCAAGGAAGATATTTTTTCTCCATGGTTTTCCAAAACTCCAACCTTTCTTTTGGTTGCGCATTAGGATTATCATAAACCCAATGTTGAAATTCATCCACCGCGCAAGCATAAGGCAAAAATTGTATTGATTTAACCAAATGCGCGTATTTAAATTTATTTGTTTGATCGCCGAAGAAATTTTTCATCCATGGCCAAGTGATATACTCCATACTCATAGAGTGAATTTCAGCTGCCTCATAGGATGGCCATCTATATTCCAATGGTTTGTGTTTACTGCTCAAATAGTTTTGTAAAGCATGTCCTGCTTCATGAGTCAATACCTCAACATCGTGAGTTGTTCCGTTGAAGTTTGAAAAAATAAACGGGATTCCATATTTCGGGAAACTCGAACAATATCCACCTACGGATTTATTTGGTCTAGTAACTAGATCTAATATTTCATTTTCCCGCATCATGGAAAAAAAAGTGTCTGTTATTGGGGAAAGTTCTTTGTACATCACCGAAGCTTGATCAACTATCCAGTCTGGTTCTCCTTGTGGGTTTGGGTTTCCATCAGCAAACAATAACCCTTCATCAAAAAACATTAATGTATCTAATCCCAATCTAGAAGATTGATCTTTTTTAAATTCATGAACCAGTGGTACCACAACGCGAGAAATTTGATCTCTGAATCCCGCTATCATTTCCGGGTTGTACTCTGTTCTTCCTAGCTCTTTATAAGCCAATTCTGTATAAGTGTTGAATCCTAATTTTTTTGCTGCCGATGTGCGTGTTTTGACTAAATCCTGATAGAGAGAATCCAATTCTTCTGCATGAGAACCAATAAAACCCAACCGGGTTTGCTGAGCCCTTTTCCTTGTGGAACGGTCTGTTGACAAGACTTTTGGTTCTAAAGAAGAGAGGTTATATGTCTCACCATCAAATTCTATTTTTGCTGATGCAAAGATTTCTGCATATCGCTGTGTAAGTTTAGATTCTTCTATGAGTTCTTCTTTTATTTCTGGGATAAATGTCTGTAAACTCATTTCGAGTTTTTCAACAAATAATTCACCCCATTGTTTTTTTATATCATCTATAAAAGGAGATTTTACAATTTCTTTGATTAGTTGAATATTCCACTCGTGAATTGTGGGTCCATTTTGATCAAAAAAGTCTTTCTCTGTTTTTGCCCATTCATCTGTAATGTTTTGTGAGAATCGGATATACACAAGATTGGAGAGCGTGGCTAGGTCTATTCTAAGATCGTTCCATTCTTCTAATACCGATATTTGGTCTGTAGAGTGTTTTGCTTCTGTGAAACGGATTTGAAGGCTTTTATACTGGGTTTGTAATTGTTCTAAATCCGGTCTCTCATAAGGTATTTCTGATAATTTCATTGAAATGCTCTTTTGGGGCTTTGTTGTAAGAAATAGATTAAGGCAAATTTACTATAAGTTTTGCTTTTTTTGCCCTTGCTCGCTTGATTTCATCTAATTTTGCTCACAAAGAGTAGGAAGTTTATGAAAGTATTGTCTTTTAAGGCTTATATCCCCGATTGTATTTTAGTACTTCAAGGTTCTAAGCCGGTTTTGGAGTTTTTTTCTTTCTTTCCCAATTGCCCGGTCATTGCAACTGATGGTGCTGCTAATGATTTGTTGAAATTGGGTATTTCGCCAAATGTTGTGATTGGTGATATGGATTCGTTTAATCCTTCAGAGGTGGATCAGGGTTCTTGCACAGTAATAAAGGATGGAAATCAAGAAAACACTGATTTTGAGAAAGCTCTGAATTATGCATTGAAACAAGGATATTCTCGCATTTTGATTTGGGGTATGCATGGTGGCGATTTTGAACATTCCTTGAACAATACCAGTGTTTTGTGGAAATTCACCGATTCTTTCTCTAACATTACCATTGTGGATTCGATGGAACGCATTGCCATACCTGTGTTTTTTGATATGGTCTGTGAGGAATGTGTAGAAGATGAAATTATTTCTTTGATCCCTTTCCCTCATGCGACATTAACAACACAAGGCCTTCAATGGAATTTACATGAAGAGGTTTTAGAATTAAGTGTTCGAGAAGGAGCTAGGAATAGAGCATTAGAATCTAATGTTTCACTTTTTTTGAAAGAGGGTCGATTATTGTATTTCTGTGAGTCTCGTTTCCCAGGTATACCCTTATTCACAGAAAACCCATCTTATACTCTTAAAGGTTAAATATTTATTTATTATAAGATATATTATATCCTGTTGAAAAGTGGAAAATCACGTGGATAGTCAAAATTACCTCTCGAAACACACGAAATACCACAAAGGAATAAATTGTAGATTTGTGGAAATCGATGTGTAAGAAAAAACATTGATACACATCGATGTGAACAACACAAAATGCAAAAGAACAACACTGTTGACAACAACAATACGATAACTCCCTTATCCACAAAAAAAATGGTTATGTAGACAACCTTGTGGAAACCATTCTATACCCTTTACTTCCATACCATTATGCAAATAGCAATAGGATCTGATCACGCCGGTTTCGAAAGAAAAAATGAAATCATTGAGCATTTACAATCTTTGGGACACACTGTGTTGGATCTTGGAACATTTTCAAAAGACTCCATAGATTATCCGGACATTGCTGTTGAAGTAGCTGAAAAAGTGGCTCAAAACCTTGTGGAGAGAGGGATTTTGATATGTGGTAGTGGTATAGGTGTTTCAATAGTGGCAAATAAAACGGTAGGTGTTAGAGCAGCAAATTGTGTGAATGAAGAAATGGCGCGTTTGTCCAGACAACACAACGATGCAAATGTATTGGCTTTGGGAGAGCGTTTAGTAGATAAAACCACAGCTTTAAATTTGGTAGACATTTTTCTATCCACACCATTTGAAGGTGGAAGACATGAACAAAGGGTATCAAAAATTCATGGGTTAACAGGCCGTTAACAACTTACACTTCCCAAAACCACAGATGTTGACGCTCCGGTGACACTTGTTAAATTACCAGGTAAACCACCCAAAGACCGCCAACCTAAATAAGCAAAACACAAAGCTTCTTTACTATCTTCATCAAAACCAATATCATGACATGTTAGGAAAACCGCCTCTGGTAATTCCTTTTTTAACCTATTCATCAATGTGGTGTTTTTTGCACCACCCCCGGTTACAATGATTCGAGATTGGTGATTTGCAAACAATCGGATGTTTTCAGCTATAGACCAGGCAGTGAAGTCTGTCAATGTTCGAACAATATCTTCACCCGGAAATGTGTTTACAAATGAAACCTCCAATAGAGTATCCAGTAATTCTTTGTTGAACAACTCCCTTCCTGTTGACTTTGGTGGTGTACTGGTAATAAAATCAATAACACATAAATTCTTCCATAAACGCTCAAGAATTTTCCCTTCTTTTGCAAACACCCCTCCCTCATCATACTGTTTTCCAAAAAACCTTCTCATAGCAAGATCGATCAATATATTGCCCGGACCCGTATCAAAAGCCAGCAGACCCAAATCACGGTTTTTGGGAATACATGTAATATTCGCCATACCCCCGATATTTATCGCTATGGTATCCATTGTGTAGGAATACAAAAATTCACCATCAAACACAGGAACAAGAGGTGCTCCTTGTCCTCCCAAAGCTATGTCGGCCGTACGGAAATCCCCTATTGTTCTTATGCCAATCATAGAAGCAAGTGCAGGTATCGATAATAATTGCAAGGTGTGTCCTGTTTCAGATTTTGACTTTGGTGGTGAGTGCCAAACAGTCTGCCCATGAACACTAACAAGATCACAAGAAGTCGGATCTATATTCTTCTCTTGTAAAAACCTCAAAACAGAATCAGCGTGAATATTGGTAATCCTTTGTTGAGCATGAGACACTTCTTCCAGGGAAATTGTATCTTGCATTAAATGAATTAGATATTCTTTTAGATCTTGATCCATGGGATAGATGGCTTTATCCAAAACCACAAAACAATGATTCCCATTAGCATCAATACTAAACTCAGCTAAACAAATATCTATGCCATCCAAAGAAGTGCCACTCATCATGCCGATTACACGGCGTGGAGATGACAACCATGATTGTTGAAATTCATGAAGGTTCATGATCTATGAAGATAGGATTGATTGGTTATGGAAAAATGGGAAAAGAGATAGAGCAACAAGCTTCTTTCTCTGGACATGAAATTACGGCAATTTATTCTTTGGAAAGACTCTTTCTTTCAGATAAATCTCCGGATTGCGATGTATTGATAGAATTTTCCATCCCTTCTGCTGTTGAATCTCATGTTGAACACGCAATAGCTGTTGGCAAACCCCTTGTGATTGGTACAACAGGTTGGTATGACACATTACCTATTATCAAAAAGAAAATAGGTGAATCAATAGGGTGTGTGTATAGTGGAAATTTTTCTCCCGGTATTCATATCACAAAAAAGCTAATAGCTGAATTATCTAAAAACCTCTCCACTATTGGTGGTTATGATATTTCTTTGATGGAGAAACACCATAGACATAAATTGGATAGCCCAAGTGGAACAGCTCATTTATTGAGTTCATCTATAATTGAGAATTTCCCCTCAAAAAAACACATCACAATCAATCCCGAAGAAGCAACCAAGGATATACACGCTTTACATGTTTCAAGTATGCGTTGTGGCGATATTATAGGCGAACACACAGTAATAGCCGATTCAATCATAGACACCATAACAATTTCACATAGTGCAAAAAACAGAACCGGTTTTGCACAAGGCGCTATTCTGGCTGCAGAATGGATAATGAACAAAAAAGGACTTCATGAATTTTCGGAAGTATTTCAATGAAAACAATTCTCTATTTGTTTTGTTTTTTGTTTGGTTCAATCCAAGCAATAAATCAACCTGCTGATATTATCATCAGGCCGGGAGAACCAATAGCATATTTCTCACCCGATGAAGAAGGTGTGGTTATGGATGTTATGGTATTGAACAAAGGAGGGGAAACTCTCGCGATACGAGAAGTGAAAAGTTCGTGTTTTTGCGCATCTGCAATTGTTAATAATCCAACCATAAGACCAATGGGCAAAGGGAAATTAACTCTTCAGGTAAGCACTGCGAGGATGAAAGAAGATTCTTTGACCAGAGTGGATTTCACAATCTTGAGCAATGCAAAAGACTCTGCATTTTCAATCCCTTTGTATTTGGTCAACAAAAAATTCCTCAAAGACACCAAAGAATATTGATTAAAACCCTACATCAAGTCCTAAGGTGACAATATTGAATTTGCTGATATTATAATCAAGACAAATCCCTAAGCTGCCGAAAGTTTTACTGATACCCAAAGTGAACTTCACAGCATTATCTTTAAACACCGCATTTGTGTATTGAGGTCTTTGATCTCCGGGATACATAGGGGGTCTTGGTTCATCTGAATCCAATGGTAATAATCCCAATTGTCTTTGTAGTTCCTTTGGAAGATAAAACGTGAAATCAGTATTTATCTTAATTTCTTCATAAGCAAATGCCGAATAAAACGTGAAACCCTTCCATTCTGTAGAAGCTTGAATATTTGCACCCATAATTGTTGTATTCGCAGACAATTGTGAATTGGTTGCTCCCACCGAGTTTTCAATAGAACTTCCTTGATACACAAATTGTGCTGCCAAATTTACAGGAGCATTTTTCCAGTATTGATCTACACTGTGTTTGATTCCGATTCCCCAAAAAGAGAATTTGCCAACAACGGTATCATACTTTATAGGTGGAATATACCTCAACAATAATTCCGTACCCATAAATGAGCCAATTTCTACTTGGGGTACACCCGCCACAACTGTATTGACATTTGCTCCTCGTGCCAAGGTCAGATAACTTGGTAAACCATTGATTGTTGACATGATGCTTTGTTTTAATTCAGGTGTCAATGCATTATAAACCGTACCCAAAAGTTGATCACCCCCGGAAACTTGGTCAACCAAATACTGTTTTCCTATCACAAATTTCTCATCTCTATTTCCATACACCGTAGCTGCAGAGTCCGGAAATGAAAAACCACTTGCGGGATCATTCAACCCTTTTCCAAATAGATATTTCATTATAACGACAACCAATCCGGTTGTATCAACGATTTGTGTTTGTGTTGGATTCAACAAGTTGATCTTCACCAAATCCTTATCATTGACAATTCTTTGAAAAAATTGATCTTGTGAAATGACGGGTGCAAATGGCGTATATGTTTTTTGATCATCACGTACAAATCCAATCATTGATCCCACACCAACTCTGAAGTAAAATCCCGTATCGGGAATTTCTGCCGTGCGGAAGAATCGAGAATTAGCGGTTGCATTCAATGTTTGAGTGAGAGGTTGCATAAATGGATCGGCATTTGGACCGAGTAATTCAACAGACACCCTTCTTGTCACTTCAATATTGATGTCATTTTGTTGAGGTTGAGCAAAGACTGCAATGCTCATCACAAAGAATAGGATGATGTATTTGTTCATATGTCTTCTGATCCCGAAGCTAATTCATAACTTAACTCAATTGCTCCATCGAGTGCTGTCCCCTTTGGATCTATAACGGTGAAGTTACCACCTTTTTTTATTCTATTCATCAATTCTTTGGATACCATTGTATTGTTTTCAAGCAATCCACCGAGGAATGAAACCGTCTTGGGATCACCAGGAATTACATTGGCAACAGCAACAATATTTTCGTATAATCTATCGGCTGCATCTTTTACTATTGTCAAACATACCTTATCACCTTTCTCCGCCTCATCCAATACCATAGGCGTGAGATGGTGGTATTCAAATACTTTATCCATGAATGCTGAAACAATAGATCTTGGATATTTCAAATTTATTTGAGGATAGCGATCTGCCAGTGAGTCAAGCAAAGAAGTTTTGACCCCTCTTCCATCAATGGCTTTTACACAAGCAGACAAACCTTTTTTTCCTATCCATGCACCACTTCCTTCATCATCGATTTCAATACCCCAACCACCGGAACGAACCAATTCTCCTTTGGCATTCTTTCCAAGTGTGATTGTACCTGTTCCTGCAATAATCATAATGCCGGGTTCTATACCAAATGCTCCACGCAATGCAATTTCTGCATCGCTTGTGGCAATCATGTCTTGGAGATTAAATCCTGAGTCCTTGGCTATCACCTTCAACAGATGCGCAAATCGTTGTCTTTCTTCTTCGAGCCAAATCCCTGCGACCCCAACAACTACAGCATCGATTTCAGATCGCTCAATACCGGCATCTTGAGTAAGATCGGCAATTAATTGTACGACTCTCTCGCAGGCTTCCGTGAAACCCACGACCCCCACACGAGTAGAACCGATCACTCTTTGTACTTGTTGATCACCATAAACCAGGCGTCCTCTTGTTTTGGACCCGCCACCATCAATGCCAATGACTGTGTATTGAGATTTCACTGTAAAGCCGGAAAGCATGAAAAAAATAGTTTCCGACACAAAACATCATCGTTTGAGATCGATTACCAGCAAAGAAATATCGGTTGGTGAAACACCCGGTATCCGGGATGCTTGTCCTATGGAATGAGGTCGAATTTTCTTAAGCTTCTCTTTGCTTTCTTTGGATAATGATTGTAATGAATCATAATCATAAGAGCTTGGAATGATTTTATGCTCAAGATCTTTGAACTTCTCAATATCCGCAAGATGTCTCGCGATATATCCTTCATATTTGATGTCTATGTCGGCTTGCCATAATATACTATCAAATGCCGTGCCTTTCCATGCATCAAGATGAGAAGTTTTTTCACGAATCAAAGAAAGTGTCATTGCAGGACGTTTACACATGGTGGTCAGAAGCTCAGATTCTTTGACCGGTGACTCTTGTACATCTGTATATAAGCTATTTGCTTCATCCTTTGAGATTTTTATTCCTTTTAGGGATTCCTCTAATTTTTTTCTCAATGAAATTGCATTCATTACCCTTTTCTCACTCCCGTCATGCAAACCATATATACGTGTTTTTTCATAGAGTCGTTCAAAAGCATTATCCTGCCTTAGTAATAGTCTGTATTCTGCCAATGATGTGAAAATTCTATATGGTTCATCCGAACTCTTATTTACTAAGTCATCTATCATCACTCCGATATACCCATCCGAGCGTTCAATGACTAATTCCGGAAGCCCTTTTATTCTTGCAGCTGCATTGATTCCCGCTATCAATCCTTGGGAAGCTGCCTCCTCATACCCCGAAGTTCCATTGATTTGTCCGGCAGTGTAAAGTCCCTTAAGTCTTTTACTTTCAAGGGTATACATCATTTGATAAGGATAAAAAAAGTCATATTCAACAGCATAACCATATTTTTCTATCCGCATATGTTCCAAGCCCGGAATGGTACGCAGAGCTTGTTCTTGAATATCCTTGGGTAGTGATGTTGAGAACCCATTCACATAGATCGTATTCCCTTTGAGTGATTCAGGTTCCAACATAATTTGATGTGAATCTCTCTCATTGAATCGATAGATTTTGTCCTCAATAGACGGACAATATCTTGGCCCTTGTCCTGTAATAAGTCCGGTAAACATCGGAGAATCAGCAAACCCCTGTTCCAAAATTGCATGGGTTTCTTTTCTTGTAGCAGTTGCATAACATGCTATGGTATTTCTTACCTGGGACGTTTTATGGGAAAAGGGTTGAGGTTGTTCATCTCCGGATTCTATTCGAACCTTTGAATAATCGACACTATCAGCAAAAATTCTTGGTGGCGTTCCTGTTTTTAATCTACCTATATCAAAACCATGTTCAAGCAAAGAGTCTGAAAGACCATTTGCCGCTTGTTCATTCACTCTTCCACCAAGAGTTTTATCTCTTCCAGTATACATTGCTGCATTGAGGAATGTCCCACCACATAATACCAATGCTTTACATGAAAGTTCTTGCCCATTGAATAGTACCCCTCTTACTTCTTTCTCTGAGACCAATAATTTCTCAATTGTACCCTCGAGGATTGTCAAATAAGCAGTTTTCTTTAACATTTGTTGGGCATAGCCAGGATAGAGATATTTGTCATTCTGAGATCTGGGCGACCATATAGCAGGACCTTTGGATGTATTCAACATCTTGAATTGAAGTCCACTCCTATCTGCTATTAGCGGCATAATTCCGCCAATTGCATCAATTTCTTTCACTAAATGACCTTTTGCGGATCCTCCAATTGATGGATTACACGACAAAACGCCAATAGTTGATGTTTTCATCGTAATGAGAGCAGTATTACACCCCATCAGAGCAGCAGCTCTCGCTGCTTCAATTCCGGCATGACCTCCTCCGATAACAATTATGTCATAATTAGGCATGATGTTTCACGTGAAACAATGAATAATAATCAACCAATATCAGTAACAGCGCTCTCGAACATGTTTCACGTGAAACAATATAGTAAAATTTATATAAATCCTTGTAAATCAACAACTTATAACATATTCATTTAATTTTTCAAAATATGCACAAGAAAGCCCATTATAAAGCGAAAGTACTTGTAACTATACAATGACTTAAGTATGAGTGTTTTGTTGTCTCTTGGACCTTATAGCGTGCTATAATGCAATGTGTATAAATTTCTCTGCAAACTCATGCTGGAAATCACGTGCCATTCTTAAATTGCAGTGGGTAAACAATTTTATAGTATACATGGGTGTAATATGAACAGGGATAAAGGGATATCTTTAACAAAAATAGTTTTTCTTCTTGCATTGACATT
>SXZI01000015.1 GCA_005788035.1 Bacteroidota bacterium | reverse complement strand
TATCCGGCGGGTTCAGCACAACTATGGACACCTGCACCAAATCCACCGCCGATATATGCTGCATCAGCTATTGCATAGATGGCAAGCAAATTCCCAATTGAATCAACTATTATATGTTGATTGCCAATGTCTTCACACTCACTCAATAACATGCTATTTGGCAATGACTCATTGATTGCTTTACAATGGTCTATTGTTGGTTCATGAGGAACGATAATCAATCGCAATGGTTCATCAATCAATGAAAGTGCAGACAAGAACACAGTTTCATCCTCCGTCCATGAACTTCCCAGCACGATACATGGCATTGAGTGGTGTTCAATACCGGGTAGCAAATCTTCAATCATGGACTGATTTGAAGTGATTGCAGAAACTTGCTCATGTATTCTGTCTATTCTGGTATCATTTCCATCATAAATGGTAACAGAAGGATGCAAGGCTTTGAAGGCATTCATTTCAGTTGAGTTTACAGCATAAATACCGGAAAACAAATCTAATATCGACCGTAAAAGCCACGGAAAGAATTTCCAAATCCAAGAACTCGGGAATGTGGCATTTACTGCATATACAGGTATGGCCAGTTTTCTCGCTTCAAGAAGATAATTCATCCATAATTCATACCGTATGAACAAAATCACATCGGGATTGATGCGATTCAGAAAGGATGAAGCATTCTCAGAAGAATCGATTGGCAAATACAATACCCTGTCTGCAAATTCATATGCATGACGAATGCGGTAGCCCGAAGGAGAAAAGAAGGTGACCGTCACATCAATACTTGGATTCTTTTTTTTCATCGCGTCAATGATTGGCCTTGCTTGTTCAAATTCACCCAATGATGAAGCATGAATCCACACTGAGAGGGTATCACATGGTATTCTCCTATAGACATGCTGCATAAGCACTCCTTGTTCACGCTCCCTGAACTTGGCTGAAAAGAGCATGATTATCGGACGAATCAACAAGAGAACATAAGACCATATAGTACCAAGAAACCATAGCAAAGCAGGAGGATTACCATGAACCATAGACACTTCCTCCGGCAACTCCAACTATCGAGTCAAATCCACCCATCCCAAATTCACGATAATAGATTAATCCTATAAATGTATGGCCTGCCCTTGCAGTATTACCCTCGAATTCTTCTGAAGTCAAACGAATAGCTTTTCTGTTGTCTGCATCCACTTCGCCGGTCATGTACAAATAGCTATGTCTACCGCGCGGCACCCATTGTCGAAGTCTATACAATTTAGTTTCTTCATCCCATTTCATGAGCCAACTAGGATCGGGCTTCCAATTATTGAATGATCCACTGACAAATACTTCGCGTTCAGCTTGTATCAATTGCGTATTGAGTAAAAACTCCAATTGAATATAATCTCTGTCACCTGTTGCAATGAACCTCGTATTCATAAAACCTCCATCAGATTTTTCGAAGAATGATCCATTTCTCCAAAGATCCGGAGTCCACATACGCAATGGTGCATTCGAACGAGGGAAGAGAGAATAATCAGCCAAGTTCAAAACACGATATTCATTTTCTGCCGGAATCCGTTCAATTCTAAATCTTCTTCCTGTCATTCCAAAACCTGCAAGCATTGTTTGCAGAGGATATGCATGAGTGCGTTGATTCACATCTTCATACGATGATATATCAGAAACAATGAATGGTTCCTCATAGCGATTGAGTCTATAAAAAACAGCCGTATTCAATTGCCCGTCATTCATACCATCAACCGAACGAACATTGGCATCAATCGTATATGCTCCAGAAGAGTATACAGTATTTCGTGGAGAATAAAAATCACCAGACACCTCCAACCTTGTTTCAACACGGGGATCAACGACGAAGAAATGTGCTATGGCAATGGGAATTTGAGGATCATCATATAAGTAGAACTTTGCTTTCCAATTTCCACCAAAATTGAACTTTACATGTTCATTTGGAATTTTCAATGTGCCGGTATACGAATACCAGACTGATGCCGGCGGAGCTATACGCCAATCGATGCTGCTTGTTCGAAGCAAAGCCGGGTCATTCAAGAATGAATTATCATGTTCGGACCAATCAGCATTACAATGTGAAAAGACTACAAACATTTGTGGTGGTGTTGGCGATTGGATATCCAATTCAATTGTCACATGTGAAAAATTAAATGGGATATTTGGTCTGCGAAGATTCGTCGGCCTTGACGTCAATGCAATTGGAGGCATTGATTCATCATCACCTCCGTATACACGAAGAAATTTCAACTGCGGAGGTACCGACTTGCGCATTGCTTCATCAATATCATCTCCAATTGCACAAAGTGATGAAGCAATACATAAACAAGCGATATGAAGCATGAAACAGCGCATCAATAAACAATCCTGAAGCCGTAACCCAAGAAATCTTCTCGTTCAGTGTGGAACATTCCATGTATTGATCTGCCATTGGATGCTATCAGACCAAGCCAAATTCCAGTACGATTGGAGAATGCATGCTTCACACCGCATTGAAATGAATGTGTTGGCAATGTGATACCTGCAACTTCACTTACTCTTACATCATAACCTGCTTCAATCATCATGTTTGGTGTGATTGTGTATCGCGTATCAATACCTATCTGTGGAACAATTCTTCCAATATTTCTTGGTTGTGTAGACCATATCCAAGTGATACCTGCATAGAGTCGCATTTGCCCCATCATTGCATAAGTGGAGACATCAGCGAATTCCCTGCTATACACAAAGGGTTTACGCGGAAAAAACACACCTTGAGCATCAGCCGAACCATCAACAAGATGAGTGGAAATATGGGAAAGTCGCAAACGTGCTCCGACAGGAGTTGAATTGATTGAACCATGAGCAGAAGCCTGTAAACCAAAAAAATAATCTGCAGTTTCAACAGGAAACTTAAAATTTCCTTCACTGCGCAATCTTGTCAAGATAAATGCATCTGCACCTATGCCAGCTTTCCATCCATTTCCAAATTGATGTTCGGTCAAGTCGATAGTTTGACCAATATCCAATCTTAATCGATCTACATTTGGCTGATAAAATGATCCAATGCGTGCTTCAAGGGGATTTGCAATATAATGAGGATAAAATGTATCCTGCCCCAACACTGTTGCAGACTGCAGCAAGATTGAAACGATAAACATCAAGTGTATCATTGATTTATACAAATTGTGATGTGATGTCTTGCACCCAATCGCGTGCAAGTGGATCGATAAGACGAACATGCATACCAAGTGATTGAGCGATTTCGCAATTTTTTGGTGTATCATCAAGAAACAGAATTGTTTCTGGTTCAAGACCTGTATAATCCAAGACAAAACGAAAAATCTCAGGATCAGGTTTTTTCATTCCAAGTTCATAAGAAAGAAACTTGTAATGGAATTTTGAGAATAATAGCGAGCATTCATCTGCTATGTATTGATGGTGACATGGATTGATATTGCTGAGCAAAGCAAGAGAGATAGAATCTTGAAGTGAAGAAATAAGCGAGAGTGAATCAGGATAGAGCCCCAAAAGCATGGCATTCCAAGCATGCAAAACATCTTCATCAGATGACTCCAAAGCATAATCATGTTGGAGCGCATTCACGAATTCATTCGTAGTGATTTTTCCGGCATCATATTGAGAAAAAATGGGGTCAGCTACTTCAAGTGAGAAACCAATATTGCACTCTGAATTCAAGCTGACATTTTTCAGGGCATTTCTGGTTCTGGCATGTTCGATATTATAGAGCACGCCCCCCAAATCAAACAATAATAGTCGAATATCCATGTCAAAACAAACCGATATACTCTATACCGGCATATCGTAAAAATCCCTGAGCATTAGCTCTGCTTTCCAATAAATCTCTTCCCTGAAAAAATAGATTTACACCTTTGAAGGGAGAATATTTGACTGCGCAATTCAGTAAACCATTACGATTCATGAATAGCGGGTCTTCATTCCATGTTCCCGAATATTCCACTGAAAACGTCACATTAGAATACATCGATTGTTCAATGCCCAAAAATGCACTTGGTGTTTGGGAATAAGCAGCAGGCATAACCGGATAGTTGATTCCACCATGGAGAGAAAGCATACCGGCTTCCCAAACGATGTTCTTTGAAGCGCATGCATAGATTCCTGGTGCATTATAATCGAAACGTCTGACATCTCTCCACTGACCAATCCCTTGCGTATTTATACCGATTGCAATGGCAGGAGTCTTTTTTGTTTCTGCGAATAATCGTGCTTTGATTTCAAATAATAAGAGTGGTTGCAAAGTTGGATCACCTTCACCAAAAAGCGGCATCGAAGAATATGAAAATCCTAGATTCACATTTTTTGCCAAGCCATATGATGCTTGTGTGAGCACTCCCGATTCTTGCATCAGCAATCCTGAAACCCTATAAGCACGCTGAGGGAGAATTCTTGCAGTGGGCATGTCCACAATTGATAGTCTGGGCATCTTCCCTTTTGATCCTGAACTTCCTTGAGCATGCACGAATTCTTGCATCGATATCAATATCGCGATACAAATCAGGATGCGTATGATTGAGGCATTATACTGGTTCATCAAACCCTTTTTTGCATTTTTGTACAGACTGAATGGTGAATCATCACATTCTCTATCCTCAATTTACAAAATGCAATCCAATTAAGTCTTTACATGAATAATGATTCGATGTCAGACATTAGATCCTTACTTATTCACAATGCACAAAGTAAGCTTCGCACCATCGCATTTGCCGATGCTTTGGACATTCGTGTTATGCATGCTGCACTAATGCTTCAGCAAGAACAATTTGCAAATCCTCTATTAGTTGGAAATAGGCAGGATATTGTAAATTTTGCCAACAATCACAAAATAGATATATCTACCATCGAAATCAGGGATCCGAAAGAGTCAATCAAGCAAGAACATATTGATGCATTGATGAACTCCAATTCAAGTATGAATTCAGCAGAAGAGGCTCGGCACTTTTTATCAAACCCTCTCTATTTTGCCGGCATAGAGGCGAAACTTGGAAATATACATGGTTGCATAGCCGGGAATATTTCCACCACAGGCGATGTGATAAAAGCTGGAATAAAGAGTGTGGGCCTTGCTGAAGGCATCCAAACCGTGAGTAGTTTTTTTGCGATGATCTTTCCCAAACAAATACTTTTCTATGCCGATTGCGCTGTGGTACCCTCCCCAAGTGTCGAGCAATTATGCGATATCGCGGCCATCACAGCTGAGAATTTCAAAAAAATATGCAACATGGACCCGAGAGTCGCTTTTTTGTCTTTCTCAACAAAAGGAAGCTCTACCCATGAAAACGCACATAAAGTCCGCGAAGCGTTTCAGCTCTTCAATCTCAAATATCCAACCATACTTGCCGACGGTGAATTGCAATTTGATGCAGCATTTGTTCCAGAAATAGCCAACCTCAAAGCTCCCGAGTCTCCTCTTATGGGTAAGGCGAACATATTGATCTTTCCTAATCTTGATGCCGGAAATATTGCATATAAAATTTCTCAGAGACTGGGTGGTGCAAGAGCAATAGGGCCTATAGTTCAGGGTTTAAGCCGACCATATTTCGATTTATCACGTGGTTGTTGCACAGAAGATATCATAGACGTTGCCTTGATTTGCGCCGCTTTGTAAGAAGTACGTTTCTTTATCCACATAGACCTCCAATCAGGGATAAACAAGGTCCAAATTTTATATCTTTGCAGGGGATGAAACCATTATACATTCACATTTCCCAACCTCAATACTATTGACTTTTCTGTGCATAAATTGCCATTATATATAATTAGCTTCATTGTATTCTTCGTAATGGAATCATTGCTTTATGCAGGCACTGCCGAGATTTCCATTCCGGACACCTCTCTTCGCCAAGGTTTGATAATTGACCTTCCAATGCTGCTCAAAACAACTGATGATGCAAGAAATGCTTCATGTACATTGATGGTTTCAATTCCGAAGAAACGCGTATTGCTCAAGGAAGTGATAACGAAACCGGGCACACTGTTTAGTTGCAAGAATCCCGCAATCACAATGATTTCAGAAGATGCAGAGCGACGCATGTATGCCATTACATGTCAGAATCCGCTTATACAGTCGCAGGGAATATTACTTTTCCTGCGTTTGGAAGCACTTGCAGGAACTGAAACATCATCCCAAATCAATGCAATATCATTTCAAATAGGCGGAACAGGTCAATCAATCATACAATCCGGTGGTACAATCACATTTACCGATCCACCTGTGATACAGTCAAAAGCTGAAGGGATGGATTTAAATATTCCCAATCCCTTTGAATATACAACTTCATTCATCTATCATCTTGGAGCAGATGGTGAGGTTCAATTCACATTGTTTAATTCTCAAGGTAAATTAATTAAGGATTTTCCGATTGAGTTTAAAAATGCGGGACGCCATACATTTGTTTTGTCGATTGACAATCCGACGAATGTTTCAAGTGGTGTTTATATCATTCGCATGCGGACAGAAAGGGGATTGTATCATATGAGTATGGTTCACAAAAAATGAAAAATACACAACCAATGCTGTTGTTGATGATATCATTCATGATGGTGTTTTCCTTCATGCATGTATTCTCACAAGAATCTCAAAAGAGTATCACTAAAACATCTGAGGGAACAGAGTTCTGGGTTTGTTTTCAGGAAAATTCCTGGCATCATTCAAGAGACAGAGTCGGCAAAATGAAATTGACCGATGCGCGTGGGGGAGATGTATACATAGAGGACAGAAGCACGCCGAATTTCGAATTATTCATCAGTTCCGATATCACAACTCGACTTCGTATTGAAATTATCGGAGCCAAATACAAATTGGACACGCTGGTGATAGGCGGCACAGTGCGTAGGTTAAGAGTACCTCCGATTGCAGAGGTAACTGGTGATGGAACATTGCAGCCTAATGCTGTACGCATAACAGCAGATCACCCAATTTCAGTAACCTGTTTGAATGAACGTGGAAGTTCAACCGATTCTTATCTCGCATTGCCTACAACTGCTCTAGGCATTGAATATTATGCAATGAGTTATCAATCAACTCCTACGAATGATTTGGTATCTCACATGGCGATTGTTGCAACACAGGATAGCACATTCGTGTATATCACGCCATCTGTAATGACTTCACGAAACAAAATTGCAAGAATACCCTTCCCGGTGATCATGAATAAAGGTGATGTGTATCAAATTGCAGCGATGAACTTTCAGCCGATGGCAAAAGACAGGCAAGGTAGGGACAGCGTGATTTTTCCTGATTTGACCGGAACTCGTATTCAAGCATCTAAGCCCGTGGCAGTATTTAGTGGACATCAATGCGCAGATGTTCCTATGCGTGTGCCATTTTGCAATTATATCGTTGAGCAAGTTCCTCCTGTCTCTTCATGGGGCAAACATTTCATACTGGGTCAATTCGCAAAGAGAAGTAGTTATGCCTATCGAGTATTGGCATCAAGGCCGAATACCAAGGTATTTGAAAACTCAGTGTTTACAAAAGAATTGCAACAAGGTGAAATGTATGAGAATACCTCTGCCGGCTCTCGTAATATCATGTTGACTGCAAATGAACCTGTTCTTGTTGCCCAATATTCACATGGATATCTTGGTGGTATTGCACGTAATGATGAACGAGGATTGACTATAAGAGGTGATTCCATCGGCGACCCAATGATGTTGATTGTTAGTCCAACTCAGCAATTTTTAAAAGAATATCGCTTTTCAACTCCTAAAACAAGCTATACGAATTGGAAGCATTTTGTGAACATCATTATTCCTTCAGAGGGTTTACCTTCATTGCGATTCAATGGCAGGATAGTCGACACTATAAAATACACACCCGAAAATGTTGGCCTTAGCAATTATGTGACAATGAAAATGGATGTTCCTTTCGGTGTCCATGTCTTTAAGTCAGACATTCCTTTTGGTCTCTACTCTTATGGTTTTGCAACAAATGATGCATATGGTAACATGATCGGACAAGGCTTTGAGGTCTTGCAGGAAATCATCGACACTTTGCCACCTTTATTCGAAAGAAGGAATTTGGATAGAGCAATGAATATCATCATCCGAGATGAGCGGTCACAAGACAAAGGTTTGGAACGCATTCGGGTTCTCTCGTCACAAGGTTTGATTGCTTACGAGAACAATGTTAAAATTACTGAAGCAAATATTTCAAAAGGAATGCCGCAATACACATTGTTTGTCAAACCTGCATTTGGCATTACAAAAGGCATGATGGAAATTGAAGCAACAGATATTGCGGGTAATATTTCAAAGTTCATATTGCACTATGAGGGTACTTCTTTTCAAACCAAAGTTGAAGAAAAACCAATCGAAACAATGCAATCCGGTTGGGAATGGGGTATATATGCCATTGCTAGTTCACAATTTCATGAAGTGCAATCTTCACAAACATCTTTTGCTTTATTACAAGCACCTGGTGGTTTTCAAGCGGAAAGTGCTTCTCCTTTAGGAATTGGTATACATATCGGTTCCAAACGCGGATCTAATTTCTCACCAATGTTCCGGATAGAGTATTTGCCTTATTCCGTGATTTTACGAGGTCAAGACACGAATGCCGTGCAAGTCTATGATAGTTTACTCAATACATATGTTCCATTCAGAGAATCAATAGTTCTTCAAGCAAATCTTCCCTCTTTGGCACTCTCCGGAGGATTCCGATGGCAAATGCATGAATTACTCTATATGTTCGCAATGGGACAAGCTGCTTTTTTACCTGATAAAGAAGCTGATGCATTCAGACAAATAGAATCACCACTTTCATTCACATATACTCAAACTGGAACTAGAGAATTGCAACTTGGAAAAAAATCACTCGACGAAGTATCCTCGCTTTGGTTTTCAGCAAATATCGGAATGGGACTGCAAAAGCAAATTTCAGAATCGATCTTCATTTTTGCTGAAGCAGAATATCAGCGAGTGCTCAATTCAATCATTAGTCTTGACAATAATGGTAATACATGGGATTTTTCATCTTTGCGATGTAATCTTGGCATAAGAAGTACATTTTAATAGGTTATAATCATGAGTTATGGACTTATCACTCCCGAAGAATTACAAATGAGGCTCGATATTGGCGAAACACCCGTTCTTATAGATGTTCGCCAGCCGGAAGAACATGAACAATCAAATATTCCACACTCAATTTTGATTCCATTGGATGCCCTTCCTTCTCGAATTCAAGAATTGGAACATTTTAAGGAACATGAATTGATATTGTATTGCAGAAGCGGAGGAAGAAGCGCAAGAGCTTGTGAATACCTATATGCTAGAGGGTTCAATGTATTGAATCTGGTAGGTGGCATGCTTGATTGGGAAGATCGATGAACATCACGAAGCGCATACAATCCCAAGACATTGTCTCTATGCCCGAACGTTATCGAGCGACTCTGTTCAATTCCTTGTCAGGTTTCAAATCATTGGCCTTGATTGGAACAAAGAATGCAGAAGGAAGGACAAATATCAGCGTCTTCAATTCAATCGTTCATATAGGTGCAAATCCTCCTTTGCTTGGAATGGTATTTAGGCCGGACACGGTGCGCAGACATACATTGGAGAATATTCTGGAAGAGAAACAATACACCATCAATCATGTGCATAGAAGCATGCTTCCGATGGCTCATCAAGCAAGCGCAAAGTTTGATGATGATTCATCCGAATTTACTGAATGTGGATTTACGGAAGAATATACATCAAGCGGGACGGCCCCTTATGTTAAGGAGAGCGTAATCAAATTGATGATGCACTATCGCATGCATGTACCTATTCCACTGAATGGCACCATATTCTTGATCGGAGAAATCATTGAAGCCATCATCCCTGAATCATACTTGCAAGAAGATGGGTATGTAGATTTGCAAAAAGCCGGGACTTTGACTGTTGCCGGACTTGATGCATATTTTTCCACCGAGCTTATTGACAGATATGCATATGCGAGGCCCGGAGTTCTTCCACATTCATTAGCGAACAGAAGGGAGCAATCCTCATGAAATCCATCATTGTAACTGGTGCTGCCGGCTTAATCGGCAAAAAACTTGTGAAAGTCTTATGTGAAGCAGGATATGCAGTCATAGTATTTAGTCGATCACCGGATAGAGCTCGACGCATTCTTCCCTTTGCTCATGATTTCATAAAATGGAGTGGCGAACTCAATATCTCAGCGGAGTGTATCGAGAAAATCAATGGTGCTTATGCAGTAATACATTTAGCGGGTGAACCTGTTGCAAAACGCTGGTCAGATCAACAGAAAAAAGAAATTTTTGAAAGCAGAAAAAATGGTACTGCAGGAATTGTGAAAGCAATATCACAAGTTTCACAACCACCTGAATTTTTCTTTTCAGCATCCGCTATAGGATTTTATGGTTCTGATGGAGGAGATGCGATTTTCACTGAATTCTCAGAGGCAGGGACAGGTTTCTTGTCAAATGTTTGTGTTGAATGGGAAAAGCAAGCATTGCAAGCAAATGAATTCACACGTGTCGTGATAGGAAGAATTGGCATTGTGTTGGATCCAAGAGAGGGAGCGCTCTCCAAAATGCTCTTACCCTTCTCGCTTTTCGTAGGTGGAAAGATTGGATCAGGAAATCAATGGATGTCTTGGATTCATCCAATAGACATCATTGGATTCATCCTTCATGCATTGGAACATGAGCATGTGAAAGGTACATACAATTTGGTCGCGCCGGGAGCTGTCACTATGAACAGATTTACAGAAATGTTATCGTCTATCCTACACAGACCATCCTGGCTTCATGTTCCCGATATTGCATTGAATATTCTTCTTGGAGAAGGATCAGTGATTGCAACTGGTGGCCAACATGTATTACCTCAAAGAACGATTGAAACAGGATACAGATTCCATTATACAGATTGCGATCAAGCATTGAGAGATTTGCTTGGCTGAATATCATGAATAAAGAACATTCCATAAAACAATCAAGCATCTTGATAGCTGCGGGCGGAACCGGAGGTGATTTGTTTCCGGCAATCGCTATCGTAGAGGAATTAGTAAAACTCATCCCCAATTTGCGAGTTGAATTCACCGGAAGCCCCGACAGAATAGAGTCCAGATATTTACCCAAACATGGATTTTCATTCACTCCATTACAAAGTCTCAAAGGGTTCCGCGGTCTATCCTCATCATTGCTCAAAGTACCCTTGACAATAATGAAGGCATTGTTTGAAGTACGCGCAATAGCGCAACAAAGCAAACCATCATGTATCATTTGCGGTGGAAATTATATTTCATTGCCTGCAGGTTTATATGCAATACTATCAGGTATTCCGCTTATTATCATCGAACCGAATGTTCGACCCGGAAAAACGAATGCCCTACTCGGCTCATATGCAAAAATGATAATTGCAGCTTTTGAAGAAACTGCATCTTTTTTTAAAGCTTCAATTCGTAAACATATTTCCCATTGCGGAAATCCATTGCGCTCCACATTCGTGAGCACAATTCCTTTGCGGGAATCAGCTGCAAGTGTCTTTGGTCTCGACCCCAGCAAACAAACAGTATTCGTATTTGGCGGCTCACTTGGAGCACGTTCCATCAATCAAGCACTGATCAAATGTATAGATCGATTTGCAGAACATGGCATACAAATTCTCTGGCAAACCGGAACTGATTTTATTGTCAATCGTGAACTTCCAAAAGATGTACATGTGATGCAAGTCATTGATGATATGCCATCTGCTTATGCAAGCGCTGATTTGATTGTTTCAAGAGCAGGAGGCGGAACGGTGGCTGAATTGGCAGTTTGTGGAAAGCCTGCAATTTTGATCCCTTTGCCGGGTTCTTCCAATAATGAGCAAGCACAAAATGCCGAAGCACTTCATCAACATGGCGCTGCAATCGTCATTGAGGATGCAGCACTTTCAACTGAACTGGAATATGCAATCGAGCATCTTCTCAAACATCCTGAAAAACTCACCGAAATGAGACTGAATGCCTTAAAACATGGAAAACCTAACGCTGCCAAAGAAGCGGCGGCCTTGATCGCACCATTCCTGAAATAAGGCCATTCCTTGCTCATGTAGTAAGAATTCCCCATTACAATACTATTTTCTGTAGACAAGCACTCTTATTCATTGAAAAACCATGTTTTTGGCACAAAAGTGGTGCTTTATTTATGTTGATATCACCATTTGTTGCACAGTCAATGCAGAACTAGGACCATGAGTACTAACTCAATCATTCACAGCATGGTAAAACCGAGACTACATATAGTATCGGTTCTCAGTTTAATCCTACTATTCACTGCTCCTTCATTTGGTCAATCCATTGAAGTGAAAGGTGCATTGCAGGAATTGGGAATGGGTAATAGAACCAATGCAATGAGTGCCCTGCTCGACTTGATCATTGAATTTCCTGATGATCCCGGTGTGGTGTTTTTGCATGCATCATTGTTGAAGAATAATGCAAAAGCAATCCCAATGTATAAGAAAATCGTCAAAGGAAAGCCAGACTCTGAATGGGCTGATGATGCACAATTCAGGATCGTTAGTTATTATGCGACCAAGAAAGATACGGTGAAGGCAAGAGAAGAAATGCAAAAGTTCCGTGATGCATACCCCAGATCTGAATTCTTGCCTGATGCTTATGAGATTTTGAGAAATACCGTTGGTGCAGGCAAATACAATCCTCCACCAAAATCAGAACCATCCAAAGAAAACACAAAGCTCGGCATTGATTCTCTTATCATTGATGACAAATCCGAATCCAATCCACAGCCGTCCTCTTCTGGGTCTTTTACATTACAGGTTGGGGTATTCAAAACACGTGCAGCAGCCGAAGAAGAATATCAGAGTTATAAAAGCAAGCGCATGCGTTGCGATTTATCGGAAAGAAAAATGCCCGATGGCTCTATGAGATATGTTGTGACGATTGGAGATTATACATCACGAAAGAATGCGGAAGCTGCAGTTCCGATTGTTCGCGATCAATGCAATTGCACACCTCTAATCATACAGAAACCTATGAAGTAAATGAAAAAGCTCTCACATTTGAGAGCTTTTTTTATTGCATTCTTTTCCCCATGGACCAAGTTTGTTGCACATGATTCACACCGAAGTGATATATCAGATCGGTATATGAATCAGTATCAAGAACGATGAAGTCAGCACTTTTCCCTACCTCAATGCTTCCACATTTATTTTCTCTTGCGAGCGCATAGGCTCCGTGGAGCGTGGCTGCCGTCAAAGCCTCTTCCATGCTCATACCCATATTCATGCAGGCCAGAGATAGGATGGTTTGCATATTCGG
>SXZI01000101.1 GCA_005788035.1 Bacteroidota bacterium | reverse complement strand
CCATGAGAATGACCAGAAGGTCGATACTTGGCTTGGCAATTTCGGGATTCATCGCCAAAGCCGCATCTCAGTCGACAAAGAATGAAATCCAAAAACACAGCATGACCAATTCAGGTTCCAATTCCGGAATAAGGGTAATATCCACTTGGCCATTCGGTATTTCGGCTAATGATAGGGCCATTCAAATTCTGAGGCAAAACGGTTCGGCATTGGATGCCGTGGAAGAAGGTGTGAGAGTTACAGAAGCGGATCCTTCGGTCACGTCCGTTGGATATAATGGAAGTTTGGACCGAGATGGCCGGCTTACTTTGGATGCTTGTATCATGGATCATAGAGGAAAATGTGGTTCAGTAGCTTGCCTAGAACATATCAAGCATCCAATTTCCGTGGCTCGAGCAATCATGGAACATACGCCTCATGTGATGCTTGTTGGCTCCGGAGCCCTTCAATTTGCTGAAAATCAAGGGTTTATGCGTGAAAACATCATAACTGAAGATGCACTTCGACGATGGAATGAGTGGAAACAATCGAAAGCAGTTCCACCCCCAACTCCGGAGAATCATGATACAATAGGTATGCTCGCTTTAGATTCAAAAGGCAATCTTTCCGGAGCATGCACAACAAGCGGACTTTCTTATAAATTGCCCGGCAGAGTTGGGGATTCACCTTTAATCGGACCCGGATTATATGTTGACAATGAAATTGGAGCAGCCACTGCAACTGGAGTAGGTGAGGCTATCATTCGGGTGGTTGGCAGTTTCTTAATAGTGGAATTGATGAGGTCTGGGATGGAACCGGAAGCAGCTTGTAAAGAAGCAGTAAAGAGAATAGTAAAAAAGCACCCTGAATCATATTCTTCCCTACAGATTGGTTTCATAGCTATGAGAAAAGATGGAAAGATTGGTGCTTTTGGCATGAGAAACAGAGAATTTTCTTATTCATTGACAGATGAACAATATCCCCAAGGAATAGTAGTTAGCGCTCCATCTTGGCTGGATTAATGTTTCTTGAAAAGAAACGAAATCACATAAATAAACATGCTTAATCTCAGCGACCATTCAGCATGCTTAGGCAAATTCCTCTTATAGGTATTCCATGCATAAGCATATCCATATACAACACAGGTGACTGAGAGTGTCAAGATGAATATGTGCCAGGGATTCACATATACAGGCAACATTGCGAGCAATACCTCGCCCGAAATCGGTGCTCCATAGATGATAATTCCCTGCCCCACATAAATGACCAATGATTCTTTTCCGCTGAGTGATAGCATTCTTGAAATTGGCCCCTTCAAATGATCTTGCACAAGATATAAAGCAGCAAACAATGTAAGAACACCTGCTATGCGGAAAAGCATATGCATCGGGGATACGAGCCACCAGTTCAAACTTGCATCATAATACGACCAAGGAATTCTCGATGATGCGTAGACTATGCCTATCAAAATCGGCCCTATCATGAGATATTGCAAAGCTCTCTGCTTCCTTGAATCTGCAATCAAGAAATAATGAGTAATGATATAACCAGCAAAATAATAGACCGACCAAGGAAACAAGGGAAATGATGCCTGTGGATACGTTGTAACATACATTCTAAAAAATGTGGGGATTTCAGCAATTATTGCAGGATCTATACTCCATACAAATGGCGTGCAGATGCTAATTGATAAGAGCGCACACCATGCAAAGATAACCATCTTCGATAACGATCTTACAAGCAGCAATCCCGCCAATGCAATAAATGAAGAAGCAACAATCAATTGAAGTACATTACAATCAAGAAAAGTCACCCATTGCTCAGGAGTGAAATTGAGCATTTTTACAAATGAAAATCGAGGAGGCTGCAATGAATATCCAATGGCAAGAATGAACAATAATCTCCGAACATAGCTCCAAAGGGGTTTGCCATAGGATATATAATCATTGATTTTTGCATCCAATGCCAGCCTGAAACCAGCTCCAGCACAGAAAATGAAAGCCACGGCAACAAAGCCATTGCTGATCTGCAATATCGAAAAAACCGAATTATTCTTATATGCGGCATCCAGGAATGCATTGACCGCATGCGTTTCTATCATCCAAATGCATGCTATGCCTCGTAAGATGTCTATGAATGTAAGTCTTTGTGAAGCCATGCGCCTTTGATCAGCGAATAGTGGTAAATTTGCATGAATTGAATTGTTCATTCAAGTATGACAAAGATAGTAAAAAACTTTCGTGGAGATTGAGATGATAAGATCTTCGCGAACAACAAATAACAAACTCTTTCTTCGATTCATGAATAAAGTATTGTCAACATATCTTTGGATTTCTCTGGGCTTACTTTTTCCTTTCAAGCATGGAATAAGTTATGCTCAACAAAAGAATGATTCGATGATCGTTCTTCGCCATGCCGTGAATAATCCCATGAATTATTCATATGCAGTAAAGAGCATGGTATCACAATCATTGGGAGAGATGATTGAGTTTAATGCCAAAACCACTGCCAGCACCGAAATGCAGTTAAGCACAAAAAAAGATTCTCATATTGAGTATACTTATTCTTACATGCCCGGAACTGTCACATTGAGTGGACTGTCGATGGCTGGAATTCCTGATACCACATTCACATCTCAAGGCCCGCTCGTGCCTTCAGTCAAAGAAGTTGTGTCATCCAAAGGCAATGTTATCAAACGCATTGGAAGTGAACAGAATCCAAATATTCCGGGAAGATCAGAACAATTGATGCAATCTCTTACGCAAGGCGCGAGGTATTTTCTGTTGGAATTTCCAAAGGATCCTATCAAGCTTGGTTCATCATGGAATATCCAAAAGTCTGACACAATCGGCACACAAACCCAAGAAGGTAAATCCAATATAGTATTGCATACGGAATTGGATTGCAAAGTGATTCGCACTTCATTGGTAAATGGGATCAGAAATGCTTTCATTGAATGTGGCTCCAATGCACTTGGCTTTTCCGGAACCATCGAACAGCAAGGAATCAATATGACAATTGATGGCGAAGGCTCTGCCAAAGGAACATATGCAATTGATTTGGAAACCGGGCTGCCCATCAATGCAACATTGCTGATGGAATATGAATTACGAATGGCAGCCACAGGGCAGGAACAAATACTTGTTCCCGTTCAAATGACGATGGAAACCATGTATTCACGATTACGCTCTATGACGATTCCCAATAAGCCACAACAACCTATTCCAGGCAAGAGACCTTGATCATGATCAATCGTTTATGTTTTCTTTGCTTTGCCTTGTTTCTGCATGCTATCACATCATATGCGCAACAATTTCCAGATAAGGTCAATGCAAAAGACAGTTCCAGATATATCTATCGTTTTCTTAGTGGCGATACATTATTATACGAGGCAATTTCTCGCGACAGCATTTTGATTGATAAGCAGCCTGCATTATTGCGAGATAGAATTGAGCGATTTCTTCTGTCATGCGATTCTGTAGACAAACAAGGCAGAATGCATCTATCACAAAGGCTCATTGATGTTTCCATCACAGAGTATAGCGGGATATCACAGATCATTGACAGAAAAGCACATGAATGGCTCAATAAAAAAATATCATTGATCATAGATTCAACCGGTAAACGGCATGGCTTTGGAAGTCCTGATTCCATCAATTCACTGCTATCACCCGGAAGTGCATTCCAACCAATCATGCTACAATCCCTTGGAACCGGATATCATCTCATCAATAGCGGATGGATTGTAGAAGACACTATAGACACGCCAGAATGTGGCATACCTGCTCCAATGATTAAGTTTTTGTCATCCATGAGAGCGCGGGCAGAATACGACACACTGAATATAACATGCTCCCGTTTTGAATCAACACTAAGTGGTCAGGGAACATATCAAACTCAAACAATATCAGGCCAAACATTAAGAACAACCGGAATCATTGCCGGGTATTCTCGTATGGCAATGTCTACTGCTCTACATGTTCCGATTCACTTTTTTGGAACAAATGAGAATAAAACCACGATGTATGTCAATACCTCAAAAGGTACTTTGGAACAAAAAGCAAAACATTATGTCACAACAAATGTGACATTAAAAAAAATGGTTTCAACAAGAGGAATCTTCACGGTTTCCGGTACTTTGAAATCAACGAAACCCGAGAAATCAAAGAAAAAGAATCGAAAGAGAAAATAGTTCGTAACATTTAGAAATCATTTTCGTAGTAGACCTGCATTCATTTACAGACAAATCATAACTTCATGAAACGTTTGATATTCTTCATCCCCTTTATTGCCATCGTAATCTTCGCCCCGAATGCTTGCTCACAAGTAATTGATCAAACTTCCACCGGATCGATCAGAGTATTCACATTACAAGAATGTTTGGCAATAGCCGATTCAGCGAATCTTGATATTTTGATAGCCCAATCAGGCATTCAAGGAGCAGAGGCGGATAAGAAAGCAGCATTTGGTGGGTATCTTCCAGCCATATCTGCCAATGCAGGATATTCACGTCGCTTGAATGAACTTGGCGGAGGCCAATTCAATATTGGTGGGTTTAGAGCTCCTGCAGATCAATTCTCACTTTCATCATCAGCGAATGTCACTGTTTTCGATGGTTTTGGTAGAGAGTCAAGAATTGATGCAACAAATAGTTCTTTGAATGCGATCAAAGAAAATGTAAAGCAAACCAAACAGCAGATTGCACTTGCAATCTATCAACGATATATTGCTGTTTTGAGATCAATGCAAATAGTTGACATCCGAAAAGAAAATCTAAAACTTGGTCAAGCAGAACTTTCACGTGTCACAGCTCGATATGAAGCAGGAGTATCCCCTATTGCCCCAATATATGCTCAAGAAGCTGATAATGGGCAAAGAGAATTGGATCTGATTCAAGCAGAAAATCAAGTGTCGATATCAAAAGCCGAGCTATTGGCATCAATGGGCCTATCACCTGATATGAAGGCTGCATTTGATGGAAAGAGTATCCCCTCCGAAGTACAGAAAGAAACAATTCTACAATTCAGAAATCAATTCACCTCATTGGATGAAGCCGTGTTTTCTGCATTAAAGAAGAGAAATGATATATCAGCTGCAATGCATCGCATTACAGCGGCACGATCCTCGGTTGAAGCTTCCAAAAGTGGATATTATCCCACAATAGGCGCAACAGGTGGTTGGAGTTGGTTCAACTCTGAATTCTCCGGCTTTGATTTATTCTCAAGAACTTTCGTAGGATTTTCAATTGATGTTCCAATTTTTGATGCATTTCGAGTTCAACAACAACTCGAGAATTCAAGAGTGCAATTGCAACAAACGGAAATAGAATACAAGCGTTTGGAGCAGACGATCAGAACACAATTGCAAACAGGGCTACTCAATCTTGGAGCAGCCGAAAAACAATTGGACATCACGAATCGATCACTCACATCCGCCGATCTGAATTATAAAAGCGCCAAGGAGCGTTTTGATGTAGGTACAGCAAGCATTGTAGAATTTCAGACAGCAAATACGCAATTGGTTACTGCTAAAATCAATCGCATCAATGCCGTGTACAATTACGTTGATGCACAATATCAGATACGCTTCGCCATGGGCGATCTCTAATTATTCATTATTCGACATTTGAATCGTATGGCAAAGAAATCACGTAAAGCCAGAAATCTTACACTCATTGGATTGGGGATATTCGTTCTCATCCTCGGTTATTTTTTGTTTAGTCCTAAAGATGAAACTATCCCGGTGACCATTGACAAGGTCACGAAACGCACTATTACGCAAAGAGTGAGTGCCATTGGGAAGATTCGCCCCGAAACAGAAGTGAAAATTTCATCCGAAGCTTCGGGTGAAATCATATCACTTGGTTTTCGTGACGGAGATTCCGTAACAAAGGGACAATTGCTCGTTCGCATACAACCTGATATTGTTTCTTCTCAATTGGAACAATTCTCTGCATCAGCAGATGCGGCCAAAATTGCGATTGATGGAGCAAGAGCCGAAATGGATAGAGCAAATGCGGATTATAAACGCATCAATGATCTCTATGGAAAACAATTTGCATCAAAAGAAGAATTGGATAGAGCCAAAGCAGCAATGGATCAAGCTATCTCTCGTTACAAAGCTTCCGGATCTGAATATTCCCGATCTTTCTCTGCACTGAAACAAATGCGATCACAAGCATCACGCACAACCATTTATGCCCCAATGAGCGGAACAGTCACGAATCTCTCTGTTGAAGCAGGCGAAAAAGTTGTGGGAACTGCCCAAATGCAGGGAACAGAAATGATGCGTATCGCAGATTTGAATGTTATGAATGCATGGGTTGATGTGGATGAGAATGATATCGTATTTGTAAAGATTGGCGATACAGCGAGAATAAGAGTGGATGCAATGCCAGAAGTTGAATTGCTGGGATATGTATATGAGATAGGACATTCGGCAAAAACAGCTGCTGCAGGAACACAAGAAGAAGTAACGAATTTTCAAGTGAAGATTCGCATCATAGATAAAAACAATCAATTACGTCCGGGCATGAGTTGTTCAGTTGAAATCGATACCGAGACACATTATGATGTACTTTCCGTTCCGCTTCAAGCAGTT
>SXZI01000100.1 GCA_005788035.1 Bacteroidota bacterium | reverse complement strand
CATCGATCCTTCTGAAATTCCAAGTTGTTTCACCTTGGCAAACACTTTTTGTTTTGCCATTTCTGCAATTGAACTTCTGGAAATGAATGTACTCATCCCTTTCAACTGATAGACCTCTTGCTGTATTTGCATTTCATAGAGGTCATTCGTAAAGAAGTATAATGTATCATGCTTGATGATCAAGAGCGCACTGGATCCGGAAAATCCGGTGAGATATCGTATTGAAGGTAGATGATTGACTAATAATGCATCCATCTTTAATTTCTGCATTTCCTTGCGTATTCTACGAATGCGTTGTTCGGCTGATTGGAGTAATTCATTCATGAGATTTTCAGAGATAGTATGAACGATAAAACATCATATAGTTATGACAGTTCCACGCTCTGGTATCGAAATGGATGTGAAACCGACATCTTTTAGTGATTGTGCAAGGAGCTCTTGCGCCTGCAGCTCACCGTGAACCAAAAATACTTCTTTTACGGAAGTTATTGTTCGGTCCGATAGATATTGTATCATCCCTGCATGATCTGCATGACCACTTAAACCGGGAAGCTCATGTACATCGGCTCGAACGGTAAAATAATTTCCAAAGATGCGTACTTCTTTATTGCCCTCCACAATTTTTCTTCCAAGCGTATGCGGGGCATTATATCCTAAAAACAAAATGCTAGTTGATTCTTTTTCAATAGAATGTGCCAAATGATGTAATATCCTACCTGATTCACACATGCCACTTCCGGCAATAATGATGGCTGGTCTTTTCAATGTGTTTATTCGTTTGGACTCATTTGCATCACGGACATACGTTATGCCTGGGAATGAAAAGAGATCCTCGTCGGCATACAGCATGCTTCTTGTTTGAGAATCGAAGCACTCAGGATGCATTCGGAATACATCAGTGGCTTTGATTGCAAGCGGCGAATCCACATATACATCTATCGCAGGAAGAAGGCCTCGATTGTGAAGATTATTGAGATACCAAATCAATTCCTGTGTCCTTCCAACGCTGAATGCCGGAATCAATAGTTTCCCATGTTTATCAATCACATCATGAATGATGGACAATAAATTCCTCTCTAGATCTTGTTCTATTTCATGAAGTCTGCCACCATATGTGGATTCACTGATGATAAAATCCACATCTCCTATTGTATCCGGATCTTTTAAGATCGGTCTATTCTCCCTGCCTATGTCTCCGGTAAACAACAGTTTCTTTTTTTGTTGTTGCTCTTCCCATTCCACAACTACTGCAGCTGAACCAAGGAGATGTCCTGCATCATAAAAAGTGACAGACAGACCGGGAACAGGTGAAAATGATCGATGGTATGGAATTGGATCAAAGAGATTGAGTGTATCGGCAACATCATCAATGTCGTACAATGGTTGAATATGCTCACCTCTATGCTTCAACAAATGCTCGGCATCCTTCATTTGTATCATAGCACTGTCCATGAGCATCACGGCACAAAGATCACGTGTTGCAGGCGTAGCATAAATGGATCCCTTGAAACCATGCTTCACCAATGTAGGAAGATTACCTGAATGATCGATATGCGCATGGGATAATATCACTGCATCAATTGATGCGGCATCCCAATGAATTGTTCGATTGAATTCCTGTGCTTCACTTCTTTTTCCCTGAAATAATCCACAATCGAGCAATATTCTATATTCACCGAATGTGAGAAGATGTTGTGAACCTGTTACTGTTCTTGCTGCTCCATAAAATTCTATTTTCATCAGTTTAGTTACCTGCAGAATTGTAAAAATCTCGACGAGCGAAGCGAAGTTGATGAACCCATTGAATCAACTTGTTGTGACCATAAGACCATCACAGCTTTTCCTATGATTGTCGATGCAGGAACCAATCCCCAATCTTTGGAATCAAAGCTTTGATTACGATTGTCGCCAAGCACATAATAATAATCCTCGCCGACTATATATGTCGAATCGGAATATGAACCCGGATCACCAATCATGTTCAACATGGAGGCCAGTATGGAAGCAGAAGATATAACCATTCCTTTGGCAGGAATCACATCACCGGTGATGGGGTGTTCATCACGCGGACCGGCAATGATACGCTTGACAAACATTTGATGTTGCTTTGATTCTGCACCTGCCGATTTAGGTGCTCGGAATACGATGATATCATTCTTCATTGGTTTTGAAAACCAAAAACGAAGATTGTCCGAAAAGCGTAAACCAAATGCATCTCCTGAGGGACCTATTGCATAGGCGATCTTCGAAACCAGGATATTATCTCCTGCAAGCAATGAGGGTTCCATGCTTTTACTGGGTACGAATAATATCTCTGCAACCAAGATTCTCAAACATAATGCCATGATGATTGCCAATACTATTCCGAAGACAATATCTTTTATATCAATCGAGAATTCATGCTGTACTTGTGATGATGATGGTTCTTCATTCATGTTATACGAATTCTCACTGTTTCATGTTGGTGGTGCATGCATCTGCCTATAGGCTTGGTTGATAATTCGGGTGTATGTACTGCTATTAATTGTTCAACTTCATCAGCAATGTTTGGATCAACGGAAATCAATAATCCACCACTTGTTTGTGGATCAGACAAAATATGCTTCATCGATTCCTCAATGCTCCCTACTTTATGTCCATAACTGTTCCAATTACGAATTGTCCCACCGGGGATTGCTCCTTGTTCATAGTAATCAATAACTGAATCCAGGATTGGAATACTGTCCGCATACAATTCAGCATCTATATTACTTCCCTCGCACATTTCCGACAAATGCCCCAATAATCCAAAGCCGGTGACATCGGTCAAAGCATGAACACCGTCAATCTTCGACAATGCTTGTCCAATCGAATTCAAACGCATCATCCACGAAGCTGCTAGAGAATGGTGTTCTTGTTTGAGCATTGACTTCTTTTCGGCAGTTGTGAGAATTCCTATGCCAAGCGGTTTTGTGAGATATAGAAGGTCTCCTGGCTGCGCACCGGTATTTTGTTTTAACTGATGAATCGGAACAATCCCATTGACGGCCAAACCGAATATTGGCTCGGGTGAATCGATTGAATGTCCACCGGCTAGAGCAATTCCTGCTTCTGCACACATTGCTCTACTTCCTTCAATAACAAGCTTGGCTGTTTCAGGAGAGAGCTTATCAATAGGCCAGCCAAGAATTGCAATGGCCAGGATGGGCTTCCCTCCCATCGCATACACATCACTGATCGCATTTGCGGATGCAATCTTTCCGAATAAATAGGGATCATCAACGATGGGCATGAAAAAATCCGTTGTGCTAATCAAAGCAGTTCCATCACCAAGGTCATAAACTGCGGCATCATCCCTTGAACTATTTCCAACTATGAGATTATCAGTATGTGGCAATGCTTCATTTGTATGCAGAATCACATCAAGCATTGCCGGAGAAATTTTGCATCCACAACCGGCACCGTGACTGAATTGGGTCAATCGTATTTCACTCATTGAACATTCTTCCATGTTCTGATGATTTCAATTTGTACAGTTCGACTCAGAAATCTACTTTCAGGAAGTTCATGTGATTTTATCCCGGGCGGCAATGCAGTTGAACCAACACCATCAACCTTGATGATATTCGCTTTCGGCTTGATGCTTTGAATATATCTATGAACTGTTTCAGCACGTTCTTTTGATAATTCAAGATTTGATTGTGCATTACCCAAATTGTCACTATAACCTATGATGCTAATGGACGCATTATCTTCCAAGTCTTTCAGAAAATCATTGATTGCGCTTTTCCCCTGCTTGTCCAAACTTGCCTTTTGTACTGGAAAATGCATAAGTGACAAACGCTGAATGGCAAGATTGGTGGTATCTCTTACTATTGGGATATCAATCGCATTACTACCCAATTCACCTTCAGCATCTTGGAGGATCATAGACATATTCATAGTTGGAAAAGCTGAAAGTTGAATAAATCTGGCTTGATCTTTTGAAAGTGGAAATTTGAACCACTCAGGTATTGAAGATCCATCCTTTCTATGCAAAACAGAGTCGCCGATTGTGCACGCAGCATTACAATTTACAATGTCTTCCCCAATCGACCCTTGAGTATTGATATAAAGTTCTTTCGGTGAAAAGTCTGTCAATTCTACATATCGCGTTCTAATCACCGGAGACAGAATCTCTTTTGACTCGGATGAAATTTCAATTCTTCTGTTTTCTTCATAACCATGCGCATTTCGACTCAATGTTGGATTCTCGGGCATGCAATTTCTGCGATCGATATCAACAGACATTCTGGCTTTGTCAATATTCCATACATTGAATAAATATTCACGAATTGTTTCCACTCTTTGTTCGGCAAGCGAACAATCTGATTTTTCGGTTGTAGGATCGCTATACCCCTTTAACTGAATCATAGCTTTTGGATTGCGATTCAATCGTTCCCCGATGATATTCAAAATGTCTTTATGCTGTTCAGTGACTAATGGTTCGAGTTGGTCGGAGGAAAAACCCTCAATTGTTCGAAGTTGTTTATAATTTGAGCTGAGAATTGATTGGCTTTCAGAAAAAAAAACCATTGGGAGAATCGGAAATGCCTCTGTCACCAATTGACCGGTTACCGTCACCTTATCAATGGTACCTTGTTGCTTATCTATCGATGAGAACACAGCAATCGATGGCTTTGGAGAGGGCTTGGGAGGTAGGCCTATCTTGATTGTATCGGTTCTCTTCATTGTTTCTGTTATAACTTTATGTGCTTCGAATTCTTGGATCGATCTTGAGATAGTTGGTATTCCTGTAATGATTACAGTGCCAATTCTCTCTTTTGAATGAATCTGCACGGTATCTATTAGCTCTATGTTACTCATTACTTCTTCTTTCACTGCGCCAGAGCCCCATCGCAATGATACCCCTAACATGATTGAAGTTTGAGTCCATTCGGATGCTGTACGAATCGCATTGAATGGGATTGAAACGGAAATCTCAGGAACTACCACCATAGATGTATTGATGGGAATATGATGTCCAATCCCGACATTAACTCCAAATTGCAAGTTATTTACATTCGGTATGGACTGATTGACAAACACGGTGTCTCTACTACCGGATTGAAATGTGACATTTTCAGGTGCAATAATTGTGGAACTGCTTGTCCATATCGGATTCAATAAATAGCCAATGCTCGGTCCGAAAAACAAACGTGTTGATCCGAATGATGTTTGCAAACCTATGTCAAACAATGCTGCAGACAATGTTGCATCCATAGCATGTTCTCGAATCAAAGGGACAATTACTCCTTGTCCATTTTTGACCTTTGCTTTTTGATCGGTTGTCGTCATATGTGATGTGCTGCTTGCAATACCAAATTGAGTTCTTAATCCCCAAGAAGTGGGCATCCACTCAGCAATACCAATAACTCCAAATCGAAATCCCGAACCCTGACTGAAAGTAGGACAGGCAGGATCCCCCAAACAACGAAGCGTGCCATTTGTGGATTGCACATTATAGCCCATGAGAAATCCACCACCTACATGAACAGGATTATACAATACGTAGCCGTCGGTTTGCGCAAAAGCAATGGAGATCGAAAAGCAATACACAAAAGCTGCTATGATGTAAACTTGTTTCATCTACATTATTCCATTATCATGAATAATGAAGATTCTATGTTATTTCCGGATTCATAAATCAATGTATACACTCCACTTGGACATATATCAATCTGCATGGACAACTCATGCTCTCCGGGTTCAATCATAGGAATATTGATGGCATTCATTACTTGTCCAATAGCATTAAAGCAGATAAATCTTCCTGATATTCTTTCCACATTTGCATATCGTATGGAAAGTTCTGTTTGAGCTTGATTCAATCGAACAGACTTCAATTGTGCATTTGTTCTATTCACCTTGATTGTAGATAATTCACAACCATATGTATCCAATGAAATGGTATCATGCATATTATTCAATATTGGATCAATGCATGTGTTTACGCTTGAAAAGTTCGTTATTCTAAGCCATGGTTTCAATGTTTCTCCAACAAGGCCGGTGAAATGTAAAAAAGCTTTTGCCTTGGATGAATCTTTACAATCCTTCATATATATATTGATTGTATCTCCAAACCTGGAATATGATACACCACAATCGAATGATAGGATTGAATCGAGTTGCAAAGTGCTATACTCATGAACAATTGAAAGATTAAATGATTGCGGAGTTTGCAAACGCTGCTTCGAGAGATTGTCTATTTCCAACATCTTTATGATTGGTTTATCAAGGGCATGAATAGTTGTGTCTTTGTTCCAAGACAATGCATATGGATTTGAAATTACTCGAATATTCCACGTGAGCGTGTCAATCTCTCCGCATTCATGTTTCAAAGTGAACTTTACAGGTATCAGCCCGGGTGTCATACCAAGATATTCCACGGTTATAGAGTCTCTACCATATGGCTTCATGAATATGGAACTGCGTGAAGAAGAAAATCCGGTCTCAGTCGAATTAATTGCCACAGTTCCACTTAATCCATTTTGATTAGTGATTGTGATTGTTTGTCGCGTAATATCAGTTCTACATATTTCAGTTATTGAATCAAGTGTATAAACAAATGATGGATTCTGAACATTGATGAAGCAGCGAGCAGTTTTGAGAGAGCCACAATGATCCGAAAATACAATGCTATACTCTTTTACTCCAATTGTTTGAACTCCATTGAATGTGATTGGAATCAAGATTGCAGAATCGGCAGGGATCAAAATGCTGTCTGATTTTGCACTTAGTGCGGTATCCGATAATGAAACAATGGAGATTATCAAATCAACATCAGATGTATTGGTGAGGGGCACTTGCAAGATAGTTGATGCATTTCTACATAAAACCAGTGTATCTGCTAAGCTCTGAGCGGATACTGCCTTTGAATCAATAACTTTTACTAATACGGTATCAAATCTTGCACATCCATTTGTATCAACTGTCTTGAGTATATAACTCATGCTCATCGGTGGGGAGGCAATTGGATTTAAACAAGTAGTACATGATAATCCAAGGGCCGGACTCCATAGTATCTCCTGCAATGAATCCGCACTAATGGCATTTATCCTCACTGAATCTCCGGGACATATAACGGGTACTTTTGCAATTGTTAAACCCGGTCTATCGAATGCAGTAACTTTTATGGATTCAGATCCAGTACAACCACTTGCGTCTGCGACATCAACAGAAAAAATTCCTGTGCTTTTTACAATTAATGTTGATGCATTAGCACCCGGTATTGGAACATTATCCTTACGCCACTGATAAGAAATAAGATTGCGCGAAGTTGCATCCAATACAACGGAATCCCCTTTGCAAAATGACAGATTACCTATTTTATCAATGGTTGGCTTTAATGGTAAGATACCAACTTGAAGTTTAACAAGAAATCCATCTCTTCCATTAGTAGATGAGGCGTTCACTTGAGCGGATCCGCCAAGATAAATGGCACCTGATTGATCTACATAAATTCCGTTCAATTGATCACCCTCTTCATTTCCAATATAACTTGAGAAAACCAAAACATTTGCAAGGGCATTTAGTTTTGTTACAAACCCTTCGTTTTTCTGTATTGTTGAATCAGATGCATCAAATGTTATTGGAAAATCACTTGATGTTGTTGTTCCTGTTACATAAGGTGCTGCACAAACATCAACACCCAATCCCAGCACATAATCGTCACCACTGCCGCCTATATACGTGGAATATTTCAACTCACTGTCTACAAAGGGATTAAGCTTGCAAATAAATCCATCGTTATTTCCACCATTATAGGTAGTATCATAAGCACCTTTCGTCACCGGAAATTTGATAGGATTTTGAATACCGGAATGCTGTATACCGTCTGAGTTAGTGATTCCCGCGAAGATAATACTCTGTGATTGTTCATCAAAAACCAAACCTGTTATCCTCTCATCACCGCTTCCACCTATATAAGATGAATATTTCAATGAATCGCCCTTCGGCGAAAGTACAGCTATAAAACCATCACTTAAGCCATGATATGTATTTTGTACTGCATCTTTTGTTATCGGGAACAATGAATCACTCGTTGTTTCACCAGCGACAATCAAGTCACCATTTTTTGCCAAAGTTATTTTGAATGCAATATCACTTTCATTGCCGCCGATCAAAGTACAAAACTGTAAATCACTATTGCCTTTTCCTACTGGGTTCAACTTAGCGATGAATGCATCAGATGATCCTCCATTATACGATGTATCAAAAGCATTCTGAGTCTTTGGGAATGTATGCGGATTCCTACTGAGTATTCGTGTTTCACCCGCTACATATATGCCTCCTTGTTCATCTACATTTATTGAATGAGCAATGTCGGTTGTCATTCCCATCATAAATGTTCCATAGAGCAAAGAATTGCCTTCAGCGTTTAATTTGATAACGAAAACATCTTCATTTGGTAATGTTTTATCTGTTTGAAAGGCATTTTGCGTGGTTGGAAAATTCTTAGATGTTGTACTGCCAGCAGCATAAACTTGACCCATTGTATCAACAGCAATTGATGTCCCCAATTCCACTTGATTACCACCTATGCGTGATGAATAGATAATATTTTTTCCAGTTGAATCAAATTTTGCGATAAAAATATCTTTGGGAACTGCATTCGGGGCAATATATGCACCTGTTGAAATTGGATAATTGGGTGAATCAGTTTCGCCTAAAACATATATGTTTCCATTTTGATCAAGTGTGATTGCATTGATTGTTTCCGATAATGTACCACCTATGAAAGTTGTAAAGAGAAGTGGAACACCAAGCAGTTGTTCATTCGTTTTTTTCGGGATACGAAAGGCTATTCTTCTATTGTCTTCTTTTACCATAGTCATTGCCATCGACTGACCATTTATGGGCTTGAGAAGAGGAGCATGCATTCCAAATCGCAATGTTCCAACATGCATGTATAATTCACCAAGGGAATCATCAATGGATATGGAGTCAGCACCTTCAATCATATATTCAACTTCTAGTA
The DNA here is from genome assembly GCA_005788035.1 of Bacteroidota bacterium. Lineage (GTDB taxonomy): Bacteria > Bacteroidota > Ignavibacteria > Kapaibacteriales > UBA961 > UBA961. Next base: position 2,388 of record SXZI01000100.1, on the reverse strand, counting down.
CATCTGAATTGATGATCCATTGCAGACCATGTTCATTCATCGCAAATGTTGAAATATCTGACCCAAATTTATCAAGCATTGTAAGCGATTGCAGGCATTCCTCCTTCGAAACTTCTTTTCCGTGTATCACATTCCGCTCTTGAATGATAGATCCCTTTTGTAAGCGAACTTGTTGATTTGGAAATTTCATGCGTATGGCATATCCACCCGATGGAGATTGTACATCAAATAAGAGCCCTTTCGAATCAAACCAAATGATTGCATTCCCTGAATGCGCATAAGCATATACAGAAGAAGGGTATTGCCCTGCATTAAGGACAATACCCTTCGGAAATGTAAAATTCTTAGTATCCCTGGCAATCGCATCGTCAGAAATGATTGACAAGAAGAACCCAATGAAAAGTATGGATAATACACACCTTCCATTGCCTGAAACAAATAATCGAACCATGCTTTTAGCTGTAATTGGAGATAGCTCTGTCATACTGCAAACAGAGATTCTACGAAAATACCATGGTTCAGGCAGAGAACAAAAGATTTATGCGTTAACCTTTCAACCTTGGACTTTTTCTCCAACCCAAGCACCAATCATGGAAAGAACTCCACCCAAAATCAATGCGAGCATAATTTCATCAAATCCTGGTGGCACAAGTGCCAATGTTAGAATGTCAACATTGATCACAAGAGTGAACAAGCCCGCCAAAGCTGCTTCCATGATCGTTACACCTGCAGACCGATATCCAATCAAAAATCCCGTGAGGAAGAGTCCGATCACAAATGCAATCAATAATGGAGTGAATTCAAATCCCAAAACGATGATCAACAATGTGGAAACCAAAATTGAAACCATGACACCCAGAATTGTTCCGGCCAATACCCAGCCCCATTCCAAATGCTTTACTTCTTCAGCAGTTTCCATTGTTCCTTGCAACATTTCACCGGCCCATGCACCGGCAAATGACAACATGATGCCATTCAAACCAATTAGCAAAATATGCTCAGGATGGATGTCGGCAAATCCCTGGAGATTCAATCCCGGGAGAAAGAAATAGAGAGCTATGCTCACAATCACGGATGAGATGACAGGTTCTGAAATAGTCTCTCCTTTGGAGAGCAATCCGGCCACCATGCCCGTCAAGATGAATCCTGACAATAAAGAAAGAACCGGAAATGGCAATGCGGCAAAAGTTGTTCCGCTCATCCACCCCAAACCGAAAACGGCAATCAATCCAATGATGAGTGAACCCGCCACACTTTTCAGATCCAATGAACCAGTTACACCATTGCTCATGTGAGAATCCTTGAAAAATGAATATGAATAACGATAAATTCTGGAAATTGCATAAAAGCAACACGCTAAATAGTGCATTGTCAAGCGAATACGCAAATTTTTTTGCAAAACGCTTAAAGGATGCATGATTTTTGCAGTGATTCAGACTCACATTTTAGTGAATTCATGCGCATTCAAGATCATATTGGCAAAATCACCTGGACCATGATGGACAAAGGATTATTCATGGTATATGGATTGGTCCGACTCTATCAAGTGAGCTTGATGGACCCCTCCGAATTCGGACTATTTGCTCTCCTGGATGCAATCATCATTGCAATTTCCACCCTCACGGATAGCTTTGCTCTCAATGGAATTGTCAAATATGGCTCTCGCACACCAGAAAGAGCCAAATTCAATGTATTGATCGCTGTATCACACATTGGCTTATCCTCAATATTTTGCGGCATAATCTATGCATCGCGATTTCAATTGGCGAAATTGTTTAATGAACAAGGAATCATCGCAATGGCAGAGTATGTGCCTATACTGATGATTCTGACTCTTCCGCGATTATTCTTCATAAAATTTCTTTTGCGGGAAACAAAAATGCGTGAGGTGTTCATAGCCAATGGAACATGGTTCTTCACGATGATTGGATTGACATTGTTCTATGGATCCAATGCCGGTTATTTGACCCTTGAAAACATGGTGATGATTTCTTGCATCGGAACGGCTTTGGGTTCGCTCATAGGAGGACTACTCGCATTTTCTCACATTGAGTTTTCAAAACCGGATACAGTAATATTCAAAGAATTCATCACATTTGGCGCCTATCAAGTTGCATGGAACATTCCTGCAACCATCATGCGTCATTTGGATTTGTATATCATACAGTTTTTCTTCGGTACAACAATTGTCGGCATTTTTCAATCCGCAAAAACACTGTATCGCTTTTTCGAAGCATTGATTGACGGCATAAGCGGACTCTATTATCCGGCACTGGTTCGCATGCATGCAAGAGGAGACAGAGTAGCCGAGCATGGCATGACATCAAAAATCATTTCTTTCACAATGCTAGGCATGATATTAATCGTTTTTGCATTGAGTCTTGGCAT
>SXZI01000014.1 GCA_005788035.1 Bacteroidota bacterium | reverse complement strand
TGAATGGATTCGCCCATTTTTGGCATCACGACGTCAACTTTCATCTACTGTTCTCCTAGAAGCGGTGTGTAATATCATAGGTGATGGAATAATGGCAAATTAGCGAAATTCCGTAGATTTACCAATGATTCTAACAGTCATAGCAACTTCATAATTCCTCTTCATTCCACCAATTTATTTCCCATTTCATGCAAAATATCGACACGACTGATCAGCAATATGATGAAATCGAAGGTGAGCCACTCCTAATAGGCTTAACCGGAGGAATAGGGTCAGGGAAATCAACTGTAGCTCAAATCTTTGAGCAGGCTGGATATCCGGTCATAAATGCTGATAAGGAAGCGCGGTTTATCATTGAAGAAGATAGACTGGTGAAAGAAGCCCTAATGAAGCGATTTGGAAAGGATGTGTATAATCAGGATGGATCATTGAACGCTCCATTGCTTTCTTCCATTGTATTCCAGGACAAAGACAAACAATCGCTTATAGATCTCAATGCCATTGTTCACCCTGTTTTATTGGATCATGTCTTTGAAAAAGCTGGCACTTTGGCACTAGAACACGATATGATCATTGTCGATATTGCATTATTATTTGAATCAAACCTTGAAGATGGATTTGACTATGTAATTGGAGTATTGACAAATCCTGAACTGCGATATACACGACTCATGAAAGACAGAGGTATGTCAAAAGAGCAGATCGAACATAGAATGTTAAGTCAGATTGGCGATGAAATGTTGAAAGAACATGCTGATTTTCTGATTGAAAACAATGGTACAATTGAAGAACTTGCAAAAGCTACGCAGTATTTGATTGAAATTCTCCCATATTTGCCGAATACTAATGTCGAATAGATCATTCAATCTATGAGAATAACACGCTCCATCATACCGAATCTATTTACGCTAGCAAACTTGTTTTCAGGTTTTTCAGCGATTGTATCCATATCTGAAGGTGATATGCAGAGAGCTGGTATGTTCATTGTTTTTGCAGGTTTATTTGACGTTTTGGACGGCGCCATGGCTAGATTGACTCGCTCCACTAGCGAATTGGGAGTTGAGCTAGACTCTTTATGTGATGCTGTTTCTTTTGGCGTTGCACCTTCATTTTTGTTGTATTCAACCATTTTGCATGTGCTTGGGCAAACAGGTGTCTTGATAGCATCACTTTCTGCTCTGGCAGGTGTTTATAGATTGGCAAGATTCAATGTTCAATTGTCAGGGTTTGAAGACAAATTATATTTTTCAGGTATGCCAATACCGTCAGGTGCTTTGATTTTGGTATCATATGGGCTCTTCATTGCGCCATCGGGGCTCATTCCTCCTGATTATGTATTGCTATTTACAACAATATTGGTCATCATAGTGGCTTTGGTTATGATAAGTACAATTAAGTTTGACAATATCCCAAAACCTTCCATTTCTGCCTTCAGAGAACGACCATTCATATTTATCATGGGGATCATTTCCTTTGTAGTCACTATCTATACAAAAGGGGAAGCATTGTTCTATGTGATGTGTGGGTATTTATTATTGGGTGTCGCGAGAGCTGGGTTTGGCCTGATTGGTCAAAAAGTTCATTCCGATGAAGAAAGAGATACATTGGAAGATCCGGATGACAATCCATTTGATTTGTAATTTAACTGTCCCCTCTAAGCAAACGTATAGTTTCTCTTGATTTTCTAACAAATCGCGATGTTGGAAAACGCACAAGTATATCTGTCAGTATATTGATGGCTTCAGCATATTGTTTCTGTTCAATATATATGTTAGCTATAAGAAAAAGGATAACATCTGTTTGAATACTCTCGGGATATTCTTTTACGAAAATTTGTGCCTCCTCCAATGTTTTCGGACTTTTTTGTTCCTTCAATACTTCGCATAATCGTAATTGTGCGTGCTCTGCTAATTCGGTACCTTTTGTATTGCTAATTATTTCCCTGAAAATCGCCACCGCATCATCAATTCTATGTTGTTTTAATCTAAGCATTGATTTACCCCATAATATCAAACCAGCTTGAAACTGCTTATGCTGTTCAAGAAATAGGGACAATTCCAGGGCATCATTTGAAATGTCTGATTCTGTTTTACCAGCCAAACCTACAAGTAGTTTCTTTGATGAGTCAATATCCCCCTTGAATAAGGCAATCTGAGCTAAATGGAATCGTGCTTTGTCGACTTCATCGGGATTGATGAATTGATATGCTTGTATTGTATTATGTGCGATTTCAATTGCAATATCAATTTCATTTTCTTCTAATGCAATATCTATTAATTGATTGGATGCAGCTGCACTGATAGGATATTGTTTGTACATGCTCATGATATTCATGAATACTTCTTTTGCTCGTTCGAGATCTTTAATGAAATGTAATTCTAAAACACCTATCCTATACATACATTCAGAGGCAAATTGTCCATTTGGTTGTTGGGCAAGTATTTCTTTGTATCGATTGATAATTTCTCGAATTTCTGCTGTTGAAATAGCTCCATTTTCTGAGTTCGTTTGCAATCGTTGATCCATTACTTTTGCATATCCATACAATGAAGCTGAAAAATAAGGATTGTTTTTTCCTCGATCGAGAATATTACCATAGGCTTTCATTGCGATATCGAGTTGTCCATCTTTTAGTGTTATATCGGCAAATTCCAGTATTTCTCTTCCTTGTAATCCTAAACCATTATCAATCTTCAATGCTTGAACAAAAGCATGGTCATATTTTTTTATTTCTCTTAGAAACCATACATACACTTTTGCAAAAGCAAAATCCTGTTTTGCGAGAGTTGACAATTCAGCATTGATTATTGATTCTGCTTCTGATTTTATAAGTAAGGCGGCTATTCTGCCTTGAATGATGCCAAATTGTTGTTGTTGTTTAAAGAGGTTGGTAATTTCCTTTATTCCAAGTTCTACATTGCCAATTTGTACATATAACATGCTTAACTCATCAGCATAAGCATGTTTGATACCCTGTAACATAACTCGCCCTTTTGTATATGCGTTTATAGCATTTGTAAAGGAGCCTATATCTGATTGTGATTGCGCAATGAGTCGTATTGAATTGTCAATTTCAAAATCATTGTTTAGCCGATCGACACTGTTTAGAGCTATATCGAAGTACTGTTGAGACTTTTGATTTTGTGATGATTTCTTGGCAGTCATTGATGCAAGACACAATACATCTATGGTTTGTCTTTTCCCAAGTTCAATTTCAATGAGTGGCATTAATTCCTGATAACGTTGCAATGCTGTTAAAGATCTCGCAACTCCTTGGAAATAAACAAGTTGCTCAGGATGGTCGGAATATAACTCTTGAAATAATCGTGCAGCATTGCGAAAATCCCCTTGTTGCTCATAAGTGAGAGCCAATTGATACTTATCAGATTTCTTCTGTTGCGAATACACAGGAAATGTACTCATCAGAAAATGTATCGTGATGAGAGAGAGGAATATATGTTTCATGATCAGTTTATTTGCGAACAAATATGGATGTTGTGTGTCTGTATTGCCCCGAGGACAATTCGCAAATATACATGCCAGATGAATATGTTGACAGATCTACTGGTATTGCATGTCTTCCGGATTGTAGTTGTGCATTTAGCAAGGAACCTGCAAAAGCACCTAATGCATCATACAGCCGTATGGTAACCATGCAATCTTTTGAAGCTTCAAAATGTAGATATCCATTATTTGGTGCATTGAGATTTTCAGAATAGCGGATTCCTTCATTTCCAAATGAAAGAATGGGGTCATTTATTGAAGAAATTGGACTTTGCAAATAGGGTAGGGGAACTACTCTTTCGCGCAATATTGATTTTGAATCATCAGCTGATCCACCAAACCAAGTTTGGATGATTTCTGAATATAATCTTCGGTAGTCTATGTTTCGTGTTAAATCAAAAGCAAAATCACCATTTCTGTCTAAATCAGAAAAATCAGGGTTAGCTCCAAAAACATTTGCCTGGACTCTTGTGCCAAATGCAAATTGTACCGATGTTGTTCCATGGTCAGTTCCATTGGATCCATTCTCATAGGGTCTTCTTCCAAATTCAGAAACTGTTAACCCAACAACGCGATTTGCAAATCCTTGTTTGATGGCATCATCCATAAATAAGCTGATGGCATTTGCCAATTGATTGAGCAATGCAGGATGTTGCCCATTATTTGCTGGATCTTGTTGTTGAACATGCGTATCGAAACCACCGATTTGTGCTAAATACACTTTAGTTTTGAGTCCGCCGGAAATGAGTTTAGATATTATACCCATCTGCCTTACCAAACTCCCTTTTGCTCCATTTGCAATTGCATAATCTATTCCAGGCGCATTTGTTCCTTTTGCCCATGCTTGTTCGATGACTTTATTGTAAATATCACCCTTTTTTGCAATGGATCGAATATAATTGTACTCATCGTCAAATGGAGATTTTCCGGTCATCGGAGGAAAATCTGAGTCAGTGCTTCCTTCTTTTACGAATTGATCAACATCGCCAATCGCCAATCCCATATCGCCTTTATCGCTTTGAAGCAACATGGATAAGGAACCTCCGAGTTGCAGGCATAATGGATGATCAGGCATAATCATTGGGAAATCGGGATAATTCTGTTCGAATAATCTTCCAATCCATCCTTCATTCAGTCTTGTCTCAGGGCCTGAATCATTGAGTCCGCTAAGCCAAATATCTGTTGAACGGAAATGCGACAGGTTTGGGTTTTCGTAACCTGTTCCTTGAATGACTGCTAGTCTTCCTTCTTCAATGAGGCCAAGGAATCCATTTCTATGAACCCCATTAATTAATGACGGATGAAAATAGACATCCGAATTAAGTATCCTGCGAGGCCTTTTTGAAGTATCGGGATTATCGATTCGTACTGAAATGTTTGGTCTGATTTTTACATATTCAGGATTATCGGCAGGGATAATTGTATTTAATCCATCATTGCCGCCAAACATTTGAATAATAATGAGAATGGCATCATTGTCAATTCCTGCTGCACCCAAGGCATGGATTGGATTTTGAGCAAATATTGGTATTGATCCGAAAGATGCAGCAGCACCAGCTAATGCACCGGCTTTAAGAAGAGTTCTACGTTTCATGATGAAAGCCTCCCGGTTACATTAACATAATTGAAAAGCTGGATTTTTGATTATTGCATTCAACAAAGCACGAATGCCTCTAGCTGCAGCTGTAGTACCTTTTACCATTTCTGCCCACTCATAATCAGGTTGATTTTGAAGGAGTAATTCTTTGGTGTATACCTGGAGCAAATCTTGTGATGGCATGACAGGAAAACAAAGTTCGACAATGTCTTTTGTTAACTGTATTGGGTCATCATATGAAGGATATGATTTTACATAGGCTATTAATTCAGCGTCTGTAAACGAAGTGATAACATCACGCGCAAATTTCACCCTATTAGGGAATGTTTTGGTAGTGATCCAACGATGATGAGCTTCCCATCCTTGTACTGTTGGAGGATCAATCAATATTTCATCCATAGCTGAAAGATTCGCGGGTATCTGTGTGACAACTTTATTTAATATTCGAGAAACACCACAGATTAATTCAGTCGGGCTTTTAATTTGAGCACCGATGATATTTTCACTGAAGAAGTGTTCACTTGAAAACATAGCATGGAATAAAGGGTATAATTCAAATTCCTGCTGAACAAAATATGTTCCACATTCTTGGATGAATGCTGTAGCATCATAACCTGGATTGCTGTAAAAGAAGTATTTGTAAATCTTTGCGCTTAAAAATCTACTTATTGCAACTTTTCGTACATCAAAGAGAATATTCAAAAGCTGACGAATTTCTTCGGTTTTTACTAGATATTCAGTATTAAAAGCGGGGTCTCTAGCGGGTATTGATCTACCTAAAAATTGCTTTGCTTCTGTATCATGATCTGTGGGATTGAAATAGGAATTGTAAATACCATTTCTTGCTGGTTCATCATTGTATCGCGCAACTTTCCAACCAGTTAAAACTCTTGCGGCCTCTTTAACATCCCCCTCGGTATAATGCCCAATACCGGTCGTATATAGTTCCATCAGCTCTCGGGCATAATTTTCATTTGGCCTTCTATTTGTATTAAGGTATCCACCCAAATAGATCAACATTCCCGTATCAAGTGTAACGTCTTCGACAAATTGTTTAAAATTCCCTAAACGATGTTTTCTAAACATTGACAATTGTCTGAATAGAATTTGCGGTGGTATATAAGCATCATCATATGAAAACTCAGTCGTGAAATGATTAGACCAGAAATGCACCAATTTTTCTACACTCGGTGTATTTTCTCCTATCATGAGTTTTATCCACCAGCTTTGTAAATCACTATGATAACTTCTCCATTGCCCCTCGATTTGTAGTCTAGTGTAAATATCTGCGCCATAGGGATTTTCGGTAACTGAATTTATCCAACCAGGATTTGTTGTGGGTTGATATTCATTGTCGGGATCACCCAATAGAATTGTAACCGCTTCTTGTGCTGTTTTACCTATGAATAATTCTATTTGCTTTTGTGTTGGTGCAAATGATAGACGTCGAAGGAGATGGGCAGCAGTACGCTTATCAAGTGGTTTTGTATAAGGAGCAAGCGAATCAGCTAATAGCTGTTCATTTTTCTTGGATTGTAGATTTCCCCGTAGAAAATCTCTTCTGTTTATAGATGTTCCGTTCATGAGTTGCTCGATATTGATTGAGGGTGAAGAGCATGAATCATTTACAACTACAAAATACACTATAATTTGTCATTATCAATACTGAAATTAATCTTCTGTAAGTAAATATTGGTGATAAAATCAGGTAATGCTCTATCGGTTGCATTAATAACGAAATTGTTTAGGCGTTTAATTGCTAATTTGCGCACGGGTTTAACCGGATATTATATGTTTGCAGCTCAGAAAATCAGTTCAAAAAAAATCATAGGATATATGCTTTTTGCATATGTTTTGGGAACCGGATCCATCTATTCGCAGAAGATACCTTCTTGGGATAAGGCAGTCCTTCCACAATCTATAGCAAATGGTTATTTCCTGGATGTGTTTTTTTTACCTACAAATCAACAATTTGGTTGGGCATGTGGATTTGACGGACATATTGCCATAACAACTGATGGAGGTAATGTGTGGAATGCCTCCATAATCCAAGGTAAGCCATTTTTAGAGAGTATACATTTTGTTGATTCCAAACATGGTTTCACTTCTGGTCCTGGCGGAGTATACCGAACTATTGACGGTGGAATCAGTTGGACGAATATCACAAGTTTTATCAATATGAGTCAGATTTGGGGATGTTATTTTGTTGATAAAGACAATGGAATGTATGTCGGCGGAGGTTGCAATGGAAGCGCACAAGTATTTGTTCGTACTACAAATGGGGGTAATTCATGGTCGGTATTCGAAAGTTATGAAAATGAGTCCGGTCTTGCAGATCTGATACTCTATGATAAAAATGGCCTCGGATATGCTGTTTCTAGTGGTTTATTATGGCAGACTCAAAATGGAGGAGTATCTTGGAATGTTTTTGCATCAATAGCCGGCCCAAGAGCATGGGCAGAAGAAATCACACATTTCAAGAGTTCATTTCTCACACCTTTTTCAGGTGATGACTGCTTTGGTGGCATCAGAAACTATGGGGGTGCAAACTTTACAACTGATAATGGCAAGACTTGGAATCAGTTTACGACAAATAAGTCAATGTTTGGATCATTTTTGATAGATGATAAAAAAGGGTGGATTTGCGGTGATCAAGCAGAAGTATTGTACACATCAAATTCAGGTAAGGTATGGACAAAAATCAATTGTGGATTGAATAATGCGAATATCGATGATATATGGTTTGTCAATGATAGTTTGGGATGGGCTGCTGGACAAGGCATCTATAAATTTTCATATATCGACTTGCCCGTTTCATTTATAAAGGCAACACCAAAACCATATTGTTTTGGCGATACAGTTAAACTTTCAGTTTCCGATGATTTTGAGAATGTCATATGGAATATTGGTGGCAATACCGGTAATTCATCATTTGTCACAAAGAATATGACAGTCATTGCCAATGCTTTTCATAAACCAACATGTAGAACCATATCGGATACGTTAATCATTGAATACAATCCTCCAGTACAAGCTCAATTGAATGTCGGAAAAGATACTGTACTATGCGGAAATGATGACCTCATCATCTCGGTTGATGGAAAATATGAAGAATTGTTATGGTTTGATGGCGATAAAGCAAATAAAAGAATATTCAATAAGCAAACAAATCCTTCTGGATTTTATGTGGATGTTTTTGACAGCCTGAAATGTTCACGAAGATTAAATATACCTTCAATCACTTGGTCAAATGCTCCAACTCCATTGATTAAGTTAGCGGGAAAACAAATATTGTGTAATGCTGACTCAACGCAACTTATTGCACCTTCGGGGTTTGTATCTTATACTTGGAATACTGGAGAAACTCAATCATCAATTTATGTTAGAGAAGCGGGAAGATATTATGTAAGATTGATAGATTCACTTGGTTGTGAAGTGTTTTCTGATACAATTACAATTGAAAAAGTAGATCTTGATAATTATTTGTCAGCATCTGTGTCAGGGAAAAAAATATTGGAATTCGATTCTACCGTCATAGGTGGCAACAGCTGCATCGAATTAACATTCACAAACAAAAATGCAATTTCAAATTACATTCTTGATTTGCCTTTCATCAGGAGAAATATCGAATTCTCCATGCCAATGAGCCAATTCCCAATATTCATCAAACCACTTGATTCTTTGAAATTGAATATCTGTTTCTCACCAGATTCAATAGGAATATGGCGTGATACTATCATATTCAGAGATACCTGTTCTTCATTGATATTTCCTTTGATTGGTTACGGAAAACCATTCATAGCGGATGAACTAACTAAATGCACAATTGATGTAAAGACAAGTATCATCTCCAATAGGTTTGCATCCGTATTTGATATCAGACCGCACCCATTTGAAGGAAGTGGTGTATTGATTGCACATCAAGATATCGGAATACGCTCGATTGAACTGCTTGATATATATGGAAGAACATTTCCTATGGATATTCATCGATCCACTCTTGATTATAATCTAAATACCAACTGTCCATCAGGAGTGTACATCCCATTGATTCATACATCATTTGGGATTGTTCAACTTCATCCTTTACTGATTATCAGATAATACTATGAATATCTCATTTAAGGGATTGTGGACTATATCAAATATGCTGAGCATTGCAAGAATGTTTCTTTCACCATTCATGTATATGTTCATCACAACAGATTGTCCACGATCATGGGTGTATGGATTGGCGCTTCTAGCCTATATTTCTGACCTGCTTGATGGTTATATGGCCCGAACTAGAAATGAAATCACTGAATGGGGCAAGATTCTTGATCCTGTTGCCGATAAACTCTTTGTTGGGATCACATGTTTGGCCTTAATGTCAACTGATGACTTATCGATTT
>SXZI01000099.1 GCA_005788035.1 Bacteroidota bacterium | reverse complement strand
CACAGGTTTGCTTTCGCCGTCTTTCATGAGTGCGGCACGAACACCCGGTATTGGAGACTTAGACGAACTGTCGACCACGATTCCGCGAATGACAGTGTTTTGACCAAAAAGTGAAATGCTTATGAAAGGGATAATCAAACTGAAAATGAGCTTGCGAGCAATCATGATGTGCATTGAAAAATTGAAAAATACGACCAGATATAAACGACTAACGTAAATAATTAGTGAAAAGTTACCAGTAATCAGCGCAAAAGCCGTCTCGGGGACGGCTTTTGATCACAATTTGTGAAAGATCTCTTTATTGATTCCGGTTGTCCGGATGATGATGTCTTTCGACACACCTTCGGCTTTCAATCGGGCTGCTATGGCTTCCTGAACATTTTTGGGCTCATAATCATGTTCAAGCAAACGTTCAATATCAGGGGAGCGGTCTTGCTTTTTGGAACCTTGGCCCTTCAAAATCGACTGCACAGAAGACCCAGCCTTACTGAGTCCGCGAGCATCTTCAATCGGCGGTCGCTCTTTCTTTTGCGAAGGATATGAATGCTCACCACCTTGAAATTGAGGAGTGCGTTTGAATGCCTCTTCAACGGACATGGATTTGATAGTATCCTTTCCAACGATCTTCTTTATTTGTCTGAATACATCTTGTTGATCATTCGAGCAGAATGAAATGGCAACACCTGTCAATCCTGCTCTTCCTGTACGACCAATTCTGTGTACATAAGTTTCGGCAGCATCGGGCAAGTCATAGTTTACCACATAAGGTAATTGTTCAACATCGATACCGCGAGCCGCGATATCCGTTGCAACAAGTACGCGTGAACGTTTTTCTTTGAAGCGATTGAGCGCGCGCAAACGAGAGGACTGTGTTTTATCACCATGAATAACTTCACTCGGCACACCTTCTTTATTTAAATCTTTGGCTATGCGATCCGCTCCATGCTTCGTTCGTGAGAATACTAGCACTGCAGTCATGGGCAATGTATCCATCAAACGAAGGAGAAGATCGATCTTCTTTTTTCTGTCGACGAAGTATACCAATTGTTCGACAGGTTTCGCGCTGGAAGAAATTGGATCAACGGCGATGCGTTTTGCGTCATTGAGCATATCCTTTGCAAGACGCTCAATTTCAGTTGGCATCGTTGCACTGAAGAGTAGTGATTGTCGTTTTGCGGGTAAGGTATCGATGATGCTACGAATATCATGAATGAATCCCATGTCCAGCATGTGATCCGCTTCATCGAGTACCACGATAGAAACCGAAGAAAGTGACACGATCCGTTGATTCATCAAATCGAGTAATCGTCCGGGCGTTGCCACAAGGATATCCACGCCATTACGCAGTGCTTGTTGTTGTTTGCTTTGAGCAACACCACCATAAATGACGGTATTGGTCATTCCTGTATAACGACCATAGGCTGTGAAACTATCACCAATCTGCTGAGCAAGTTCTCTTGTAGGAGAGAGGATCAATTCACGAATCGGTTTTTTTCTGCCTTTGTGTCGTTTATCGTTTTTGTCTTCTTTGTCAATGATGGGTTCTGAAGCCAGCAATTCCAAAATCGGCAATGCAAATGCCGCTGTTTTTCCCGTGCCCGTTTGAGCGCATCCGATGATGTCGCTACCCTGCAAAATTGAGGGAATTGCTTCGGCCTGAATAGGAGTCGGCACGGAGTATCCCTCTGCCTTGAGAGCCTTTTGAAGGCCTTCACTCAAGGATAAGTCTGTAAAGTTCATTCGTTCCTTGTACGGATATATAAGAATCATGCGCGAAGCATGGCAGGAGGAATATGAGGAGAGGATACAGCAGGCAAGCGGCCGAACTAGCATTCCAAAGCAATGAATCGCAGTACAAAATTACGGTTATTTCAGCGATGAGCAATGCAAAGCAAGAAAATACAAGGGCTTTAAGATGGGGGAACCTTTCGTTCGAAATACAACATCTACCGTCCATGAGCCCTTCAATTTGTTAATTTTGCAACTATGAATTCAGTCTACGATACACTTCATTCTGCATTGACCAAGCGCATCTTGATCATTGATGGCGCTATGGGTACGATGATTCAACAGCATGGTTTGCAAGAAGAAGATTTTCGCGGAAGCAGTGAAACCGCCGGAGATTTTCATTCGATGCTGTGCAACCATAAGCATGATGTGCGTGGAGACAATGATGTGCTTGTGCTTTCCCAACCGCATATTATTTTGGACATTCACAGACAATATCTCGCAGCCGGAGCAGACATCATAGAAACGAATACTTTCAGTTCAACATCGATTGCACAGGCCGATTATGGTTTGCAAACGCTTGCTTATGAATTGAATGTCAATGCTGCAAAACTCGCTAAGCAGGCATGCTTGGAATATACCACTTCAGAAAAACCCCGCTTTGCCGCAGGTGCCATCGGACCGCTCAATACTTCGCTGTCCCTTTCTCCCGATGTGAATGATCCGGGCTATCGTGCAACCACATGGCAAAAAGTTGTTGATGCCTATACGGAACAATTGCGGGGATTGATTGCCGGCGGTGTGGACATCATTCTCGTTGAAACAGTATTTGACACATTGAATTGCAAAGCGGCTATCTATGCAATCGACGCATTATTTGAAGAATTGAATATTTCATTACCCGTAATGATATCAGGAACGATAGTCGACATGAGCGGTCGCACATTGTCTGGCCAAACTACTGAGGCATTTTGGCATTCCATCAGACATTGTCCGAATCTCATCAGCGTAGGTTTGAATTGTGCTTTGGGTGCAGATCAAATGCGACCATTCGTGGAAGAATTATCACGAATCGCAGACTGCTTTATCAGTGTCTATCCCAATGCCGGGCTCCCCAATGAAATGGGCGGCTATGATGAAACACCTGAATCAATGGCGAATGTGCTCAAAGAATTCGCCGAGTCGGGATTCATCAATATCGTTGGTGGATGCTGTGGAACCACGCCGGATCACATCGCAACAATTGCAAAGATGATGTCAACCGTTTCGCCACGCATACCAATCCCAAAAGACCCTTTGATGCGGCTTTCGGGTATGGAACCATTCATTCTCCGCCCTGAAACGAATTTTGTGAATGTGGGTGAAAGAACGAATGTGACGGGCTCCGCGAAATTCGCAAGACTCATTCGTGATAATAAGTATGATGAAGCCATCGACATTGCAAGACAACAAGTGGAATCCGGCGCGCAAATCATCGATGTGAATATGGATGAAGGCATGTTAGATTCAGAACATGCAATGCGAACATTATTGAATCTTATTGCGGCTGAACCCGATATAGCACGCGTGCCCATCATGATTGATTCATCAAAGTGGTCCGTAATAGAAGCCGGTTTACAATGCGTGCAAGGAAAGGGTATCGTCAATTCGATTTCACTCAAAGAAGGTGAAGAAGCTTTTATTACAGTTGCAAAGCATGTGCGTCGCTATGGTTCTGCTGTGATTGTGATGGCTTTTGATGAGCAGGGTCAGGCCGATTCCTATGAAAGAAAAATCGAGATTTGCTCACGCGCTTATCGCATCCTGACCGAAGTGGTACATTTTCCGGCGGAAGATATCATCTTTGATCCGAATATCTTCGCTGTTGCAACCGGCATCGAAGAACATGCCAATTTTGCATTGGACTATATCAATGCAACGGCATATATCAAGCAGCATTTACCACTTACGAAAATTTCAGGTGGTGTATCGAATCTCTCATTCTCATTCCGCGGAAATGAACCAGTTCGAAGAGCTATGCATTCCGCCTTTTTGTATCATGCCATTAAATCAGGCATGGATATGGGAATCGTGAATGCGGGACAAATCGACATCTATGATGATATTCCCGTGATGCTCTTGGAACTTGTTGAAGATGTGATCTTAAATCGTAGATCAGACTCCACCGAACGACTTGTGGACTATGCAGAAAAACTCAAAGCTGAATCAACAGACGAAAGTAGTCAGGTTCAAGAAGTGCAGGCATGGAGAACATTTCCAATTGCGGAACGCATTCATCATGGACTCGTGAAAGGACTCGATCAACATGTGAATGAAGACATGGAAGAGGCACGCCAAACATTTGGATCTCCGCTTGCCGTGATTGAAGGCCCGCTCATGGATGGCATGAATATCGTCGGTGAATTGTTCGGTGCCGGAAAACTGTTTCTTCCACAAGTGGTGAAATCCGCAAGGGTGATGAAAAAAGCAGTTGCCTATCTCACACCATTCATGGAAGAAGAAAAAGAAAAGGCAGGAATTGCATTAGCACCAAATGGAATAATCCTCATGGCAACCGTCAAAGGTGATGTGCATGATATTGGAAAAAATATTGTTGGTGTCGTGCTTGGTTGTAATAATTATCGTGTTGTGGATCTCGGCGTTATGGTGCCCGCCGATCGCATACTCGATGAAGCAATTGCATGCAATGCCGATATCATCGGTCTTTCCGGACTCATCACTCCATCACTTGATGAAATGGTGCATGTCGCAAAAGAAATGAAAAGAAGATCCATGAATATTCCACTCATGATTGGCGGAGCAACCACATCTCGCGTTCATACTTCCGTGAAGATTGCGCCAGGATATGATGGATGCGTGATACATGTGCTT
>SXZI01000098.1 GCA_005788035.1 Bacteroidota bacterium | reverse complement strand
GGATAATTCTTGAACCAATGATTCCGCCTGTTCAATGTTAAAAATTCCATGATCGGAAACATCTCGTAACTGCGCAGGTCCGAGTGGATTGAAATCATGTGTGGTATCAGTACGCAATCTATTCTTGATCGCTGCTTCTTTTTTTGCATGCAGTTCTGCCGATTGTTTATAGCATGCATCTGTTGCGAGCCATAATTCTCTGCGCAGTGTGGGATAATCCAGCTCAATTGGAATGCGCCTATTCTTGAATGATTCTTCATCGTCTCCGCTTCCAAAAAATCCCAAACTCACATCGAAAAAGTTTGTATTATCAAAGGTGGGATTTCCAACTCGGATGCCTACAGTCAAAACAGCCGACATTCCTTTTTTTGTATTCACTGTACCACCCAATGTGGCCTTGACTGATTCTGTGTTCTTGATAGTCAAGAGATATTCGACATAATAGGGCTTTTGCAATGATTCCACATGCAATTCAGCGAGGGCTCTCTTTGCTTCATCGCGCATGGCACGCATCAATTCATCGTGTGTTGATGCATGGAGTGAACAGAAGGAAGCCAAAGAAATGAGTATGCTTAATAATCGTAAAGACATGGAATTTCCATTGTTTGAATGATTGCAAAGATACAAAAGCGGTTATTATTGCTTTTGTTCGGTGCCATGAATAAATCGACGAAGGTCAACGATTCTCCTCACAGGGGCTATATCCTTTTGATGCATGATTGCTTCATTTTTCACCATACCAATCCCTTTTGACAACCATACATGATTCTCAAACATTACATTTCCAGGCGCTTTTGAAAATGAAACATAGTAATAGCAAGGAAATGATCCGGCAGGAACGGATATGTTTGCGGCTGTGTCTCGCACTTCGACCTTTACTCCATTGGAAGTATAGGTTTCACCTTTATTGGCAGGATATTTATATGTCAAACTAAAAACAGGTATATCGGTGGTGTCATCAGGATCCTGAGGCCAGCTGTAAATTCCTTTGGCTCGCACCGTATACCAAGTACCTCCTTTGGGTGATGCGGATGTTCGTATCAATGAGCATGGATTGCTGTCTAACATTGTGGATCCATGCACATACAAAGTATCCCCTTGCGGAAAAGGAAATTCAGCGGTTGGATTGAGGAATGTGCCTGTGGCGATATCTTGATATGCTATGTCAAAAAACCATGCAGAATTCGTTGTCAATGGCATCATCAATGTATCATCTCTCTGTTTTAACGGATGTTTCATTGATTGCTGTGGAGAATCTGTGCTTTCTTCTTTCCTTTGAATGTGCTCATCATTGCAAGAGATCAAGAAGATTGTACAGAGGAGGCAAGCCAAGATAGTGGTCATAGATTAGGAAAACGGTGAATATTTCTTGTTTTTTTAGCCAAATTACGGCTATGCTGCAACCCACAAAAGTGCTTTTTTTCCCGTATCTTTGCCGGCAGCAACTTCTTACTCTCAATCAGAGCTTTTATGTCGAAAGCCAATAAGCAGCAGATTTACTCCGGATTGAATTCAAAAGCGGTCCATGCCGGCACGCAACGTGATCATTTCGGTGGAGTGAATACGCCTGTACAGCCTTCAACCGCCATAGAGTATTTGAATGAATCGGGATCTGTGCCTTATCCGAGAAATTTCACGATTCCCAATCACGAAGCAGTGGCAACCAAGATTGCAGCTTTGGAGGGCGGCGAAGCTGCGCTTGTATTGGCAACCGGTATGTCTGCTATATCAACAGGAATATTGTCCGCCGTACAATCCGGACAACATATTCTTATGCAAAGCAATATTTATGGTGGAACAAGGGCATTCGTTGACATATTGCGATGGAAACATGATATACGAGTGACATTGATCGATCGAATGACACCCGAAGAATTGGATTCGAATATGACCGGTGATACTGCATTGGTTTATATGGAAAGCCCGACAAATCCCCTGCTGGACATCATTGATATTTCATCAGTTTGCACTTGGGCAAAGGACAATCGCATTCTCACAATGATAGATAATACCTTTGCATCACCTGTGAATCAACAACCATTGAAACTTGGATGTGATATCATCATGCATAGTGCCACGAAATATATGGGCGGTCATAGCGATCTTATGGCCGGGGCATTGATCGGGAAGAACGATTTCATTGAACGATGCAGAACATTATCTTCAGTCTATGGAATGTCACTCAATGCTGTTGATTTATCCTTACTTGAACGCAGCTTGAAAACCATAGTCTTAAGAGTGCAAAAACAAAATTCCAATGCAATGGAAATCGCACAATGGTTAAGCAAACATCCTTTGATTGCAAAGGTGCATTATCCAGGATTATCATCACATCCGGGACATGAGATTGCCGCAAAACAAATGTCTGGATTCGGTGGTATGATGTCATTTGAACTTTCCGGCAATGATACCTCATTTCGAGATGCATTTCTCAGATCATTATCCATGATATCTGTTGCTACAAGTTTAGGAGGTATTGAATCCACGATGACGATTCCGGCACAGACCTCACATTCCCTTCTCACTCCGGAAGAACGCAATGCCATGGGGATTCATGATATGCTTATACGTTTCAGCATTGGAATTGAAGATGCCGAGGATTTGATTCAAGATCTTGAAAGGGCTCTTCTATGAAAGCCACGGAAATTCCAGGTAAAATAGACTGGTTGATATTTTTCATAGCAACCGCATTATTATTGTTCTCAGTTCCTTTCGTGTATAGTGCAAGTGCATATGTGGCTTCACAAAAATTTGGATCAACAGAAGGGATTGTGATGGGGCAAATTTTCCGTGTGGGAATTTCGCTTGGATGCATCATCTTTTTTGCACGTATTGATTATCATCGCTACAAACATTATTCCAAGTTATTGTATATCGTAGGTATTGGGGCATTGCTATTGGTGTTGGCAGTCGGTGTGAAAACAAAAGGCGCGGCTCGCTGGATTGATTTGGGTGGATTGAGCATACAGCCATCTGAATATGCAAAATATGCGCTTGTGATTTTTATGTCAACATGGTTATCCGATAATTTCAATAAACTGCATGATTTCAAAAAAGGACTTCTCCCAGTTCTTGCAGCCGGCGGACTAGTGATTGGATTGATTGCATTGCAACCGAACTTTTCATCGGCAATGGTGATTTCCATCATCATGCTATGCATGTTGTTCGTGGGAAATGTAAAAATGCAGTATTTCCTTACGATATTTGGAATTGGTATTTCCCTTCTTGGCATTTATGGTGTTTCAGCTGCTTATCGCATGAAACGCATCATGTCCTATATCGGCCTTGGCGATGATGGATCCTCCAATTATCAATTGAAGCAAGCACTGATTGCATTTGCCAATGGAGGACTCTTCGGTGTCGGCCCCGGACAAAGCAATCAAAGAGATAAATTTCTTCCGGAAAGCTATAGCGATTTCATCTCATCAATCATTGGAGAGGAATATGGTTTCTTCGGAATATTGGTGATGATGACGCTCTTTGCATTATTCCTGTTCAGAGGATTGCGTATTGCGAGATTTGCTCCCGATCGATTCGGTAGCATGCTTGCTTTCGGTATTACCATCACAATATCTGCATATGCATTTGTGAATGTCGGTGTCAATTGTGGAGTTCTTCCAACCACCGGATTGCCATTGCCTTTTTTGAGCTATGGAGGAACCGCTGTGTTTTTCTCAGCCTCAGCCGTGGGAATATTACTGAATATCGCGTCTCAATCGGGAATGTTCCCCAAAGGCGGTAAAGTCTAATTCATTTTTTGTGAGCAATTGAATATGTGCGGAATTGCGGGTATCGTAGAATATGCGGTTTCAGACTCCGGGATTCATCATGAATTGTTGAAATCCATGAGTGATGTGATACAGCATCGTGGTCCCGATGATGAAGGACAATGGATTTCTCCTTCCCGCAAAGCAGGATTTGCATTCCGCAGATTGGCCATCATCGATTTGACACCGGCTGGGCATCAACCAATGTCTACACCTGATGGACGATTCACTATTGTATTCAATGGTGAAATTTACAATCATGCACAATTGAGATTAGAGTTGGAGTCCAAAGGGCATGTCTATCGTTCACACTCTGACACAGAAACAATTCTCTATGGCTTTGCAGAATATGGTCCTGCTTTCTTAGAAAAAATGATTGGAATGTGGGGCATTGCGATTTGGGATGATCATGATCAATCATTGTTTGTGGCAAGAGATCGTATCGGCATCAAACCTCTCTATTATCATCATGCTAATGGTCGATTCATGTTTGGATCGGAAATCAAATCCATTCTCAAGCATCCTGCAATTTCTCGCTCCATCAATCATCATGAGTTTGCAAATTATCTCACATTTTCGATGTCGAGCGATACGGATACAATGTTTTCCGGCATACATAAACTGCCAGCAGGACATTTCGGTATTCTGCGCAATGGAGATTTCATCACTCATCATTATTGGCAACCTCTTCAGAAAGGTGCGGAATATTGGGATCATGATGAATCAACAACAGTGAATGAAATCATGCGCCTACTCAGACAAGCCGTAAAAGATCGCATGATGAGTGATGTGCCTTTTGGGGTTTTCCTGAGCGGTGGCATTGACTCAAGCACCAATGTTGCATTGATGTCCGAATTAATGGATCGCCCGGTTGACACGTTCACTGTTGGCTTCAAGGAATTGCAGAAATACAATGAATTGGATCAGGCCCGCATCATTGCACGAACATTCAACACCAATCATCGTGAAATACTCATAGATCACAATGATGCATTGCCAGTGCTGGAACAATTGGTTTGGCATGAAGATGAACCCAATGGCGATCCCGTATGCATACCGCTGAATTTTTTGAGCAAATTGACACGTGAATCAGGAACGACAGTCATCCAAGTGGGCGAAGGAAGCGATGAACAATTCATTGGATATTCATGGATGATTAGAGATCTAAAATTCCACGAAAGAGAATGGAAGCGATTCCTTTCATATCCTCGACAAATCCAAAAAATGATCTATGAATTGGTTAAACCATTTCTGATGGCTTCGAAAAAATATCTCATATTGGATTATATGCGCAGAGCAATAGAAGGACACCCTTTGTATTGGGGTGGAGCTGTTGATTATACACCTTCACATCTGCGTCAGGCACTAGGACCTGCATTCAAATATCTTGCGGAAGAAGTGAGTGAAATGCCATTACGATTGGATAAAGAGATCGCGGCGATTCAATCAAACCCTGAAGATTATGCTCAACGCATCGCCAATTATGAATTGCTGCATCGCCTTCCCGAATTATTGCTCATGCGTGTCGATAAAATCACGATGGCGCATTCTCTCGAAGCAAGAGTGCCCTTTCTTGATCATCGTCTTGTTGAATATACAATGCGTATTCGGCCGGAGCTAAAGAGAAAATCATTTAATGAATCAAAGTATTTACTCAAAAAAGGCGTGGATGCATTGCTTCCGCATGAAATCATTTATCGAAAAAAACAAGGATTTGCCGCACCAGTTGCAGAATGGATTCGTGGCCCTTGGTATAATTATACGATGAGCACCATCCTGCAATCACCTCTTACAACATCAGGCATTTTCAATGATGCATATTTCCGCGTGATGCTGCATGATCACAAACAACATCGTGGGAAAAATGGAAAGGCCTTGTATACCGCACTGAATGCTGCCCTCTGGCATAAGGTATGGATGGAGTGAGCCGGTCATTTCACTTCACAGTTCTTGGTGGCGCTGAAGAAATTGGTGCCAATTGCATGCATCTCTCATTTGGCGGAACAGGCATCATCATTGATGCAGGATTACATCCCAAAGAACGCGATATTCGTGCTTTCCCAAATATCGATGCACTCAAATATCAAGACATCGATGCTCTGCTTGTGACACATGCACATACCGATCATATCGGAGGCATGCCATTTCTTCTCAAGCAACATCCATATCTATCCATGCATACCACCGCCCTCACCAGAGACATCGCATCGGTAATGCTGAAGAATACCGTTTCATTGATTCGTGATCAGATTGAATTGAACAAAGAAATGCAGGACGCAATTTCATTGTATGACAAATCAATCATTGAATATATCAGCACTGTATTTGAGACACATGGATATGGCGAATCATTCGAAATATTCGGAAAGCGCTCTCAACATCCAGTGGAGTGCACATTCTATGATGCCGGCCATATTCCCGGTTCTGCTGGTGTATTATTGGAATGGAATGGGATGTCGGTGTTTCACACAGGTGATACATGCCTGCAAGACCAATGGCTGATTCCGAAAGCATCATTTCCGAAACATCATGTGGACGTGATGTTTTGTGAAAGCACAAATGGGTCTGAAGAATCGCATCCTACAAAAGACAGCATCATGAAAGAATGTGCCCAATTCATCAATGAAATTTCAAATGCAAATGGGAGCATCTTGATACCTTGCTTTGCTTTGGGAAAAACGCAAGAAACATTGATTATGCTACATCAAATGCAAAGGAAAGGAATGATTCCTCATTTGCCAATATACTCAGGTGGTATGAGCAAGAGCATTTCTTCTGTATTTGATCGATATTGCTATACATCCCCTCGCATCAATCCGGGCTTTGAAATCTCCGACATCGCCGTGCATCCAATGCCTTATGAAGAACTTTCAAAGGCAGCATTTTTCTCTACACCTTCAATTGTGATTGCATCAAGTGGTATGATGCATGCTCAGACAACAAGTCATAAACTTGCAATGCAATGGATGCAAAAACCATCATTCGGTATCTTGTTCAATGGATGGCAGGAACCGGATTCACCAGGATATGCATTGAGTAATTCTGAACTCGGCAAACCGTTCTTATTTTCCGGACATCGCATTGAACGCAAATGCAAAGTTGCATCGATTCGCATGAGTGCCCATGCCAGAAAACGCGATCTCCTAACATTGATTCGCGATATTCGGCCAAAAACACTCGTCTTGATTCATGGAGAAACCTCGGCCTGCGAGGCAATCGCCATGGAAGCTATGGACATGTTTGATGGGGATGTTGCAATACTTCTTCCTCAGCAAGGGGAAACATATGATGCCGATGGAAAAAGGTTGTCAAGTAGAAACGATCATTTCAATTTCGATTAAGACATCTTTTGGTAAACGACTTACCTCAACCGTGCTTCTCGCGGGCTTTGATTCACCGAAATATTCAGCATATACTGCATTCATTGCTGCAAAATCATTCATGTTTTTTAGAAATACGGTGGTTTTTGCCACATTCAAAGCAGTTAGACCACATGATGTGAGTAAACCATTGCAATTTGCAATGACTTGTCGTGTTTGTTCTACTATGTCAGAACCAATGATGGAAGCACCATCTGTTGACAAAGGAATCACCCCTGAAAAGAAATACAAGTTCCCCACTTTTACACCTTGGGAATATGGGCCTATCGGCGCAGGAGCTTTATCTGTTAGTACGAATTCTTTCATGTTCATCATTCCGTGATTATTGACAATTACCTGTGCAAAATAGAGAATTCATCCTTCATTTTTCCCCATTCCCTTTTTCAGACATTCAATCATTCTCCACCCTCGAAAAAAGTCGTATTTTACGCCATATGTTCATCCATTTGCAATCCTTATGAATTCTACTCTTTTGGAAGTCAAAGATTTGATCACCGAGTTTCGCAGTGAAGATCGTGTGCATCAGGCAGTTCGTTCCATCAGTTTTACTGTTGATCGTGGAAAAACACTCGGCATAGTTGGAGAATCCGGTTCAGGGAAAAGTGTCACATCCCTCTCAGTGATGAGATTGATTCCGAATCCGCCGGGCAGAATTGCGGGTGGATCCATTCTCTTCCATGAAGATGATGGTTCCACTACCGAATTACTGACACTTCCCGAAGAACGCATGAGAACATATCGCGGAAATCGTATTTCCATGATTTTTCAAGAGCCAATGACTTCGCTCAATCCCGTATTCAAATGCGGTGATCAAATTATGGAAGCAATAATGCTTCATGAAAACGTGAATAAGGACATTGCACGCGAGCGAGCATTGCAATTGATGAAGGAAGTCCAATTACCAAGGCCAGAGGCAATGCTTGATCAATATCCACATCAATTGTCGGGCGGACAAAAACAACGCGTCATGATTGCCATGGCGATGTCATGCAATCCCGCATTGCTCATTGCCGATGAACCAACCACTGCATTGGATGTAACTGTTCAGGCAACGATTCTTGAATTGATGCATCAACTGCAAAAGAAGCATAATATGGGCATGATGTTCATCACGCATGACTTGGGAGTGATCAAAGACATAGCTGATGACATCATCGTGATGTATAAAGGTAAAATCGTTGAGCAAGGAAGTGTTCAAGAGATTTTCGAGAACCCTCAGCATCCATATACAAAAGGATTATTGGCCTGTAGACCACGCATGGACAAAAAACTTCGTATTCTTCCCACAGTACGAGATTTCATGGATGAGAGTGCGGAGGGTATCATTACGCCAAAAGCTCTGGCCCATGAAACCATTGACACTGTTATCGAAAGCAATGTAATTTCCTCCGACGCTATTTCACAACGCAATGCGGAATTGTCAGCGCAGAAGCCAATTCTATCCGTCAGAGATTTACAAGTTCATTTTCCCATTCGCTCGGGTGGCGTTTTTGGCCAAACCAAAGGTTTTGTCAAAGCAGTTGATGATATTTCTTTTGATGTATATCCCGGAGAAACATTGGGGCTTGTCGGCGAATCGGGTTGCGGAAAAACAACCACCGGAAGAGCCATTTTGCGTCTTGTAGAACCAACCGGCGGATCAATTGAATTTGATGGAAAAGATATCAGAGGACTGTCCAAGCATGCATTGAAGACGCTTCGCAAAGATTTTCAAATCATTTTTCAAGATCCTTATAGCTCGCTCAATCCACGGCTCAGCGTTGGAAGTGCGATCATGGAAGTGCTTAAAGTTCATAATGTGATGGACAATGACAAACAGCGCAGGGAATATATTCACTATTTGCTTGATAAGGTTAATCTCGAGCCGCATCATTATGGAAATTATCCTCATGAATTTTCCGGTGGACAAAGACAAAGGATATGCATTGCGAGAGCACTTGCTCTGAAGCCCTCATTTTTGATTTGCGATGAATCTGTGTCCGCTTTGGATGTATCCGTTCAAGCACAAGTACTGAACCTGCTTGTAACATTGAGAGAAGAATTCAACTTGACTTATATTTTCATTTCACATGATTTGAGCGTCGTAAAATTCATCAGTGATCGCATAGCCGTAATGAATGCAGGCAAGATTATTGAATTAGGAACAGCGCAAGAAATCTATGCATCACCAAAGAATGATTATACGCGCAGACTCATAGAATCCATACCCGGAACTCGTTCATTTTCCTGACCAAGCAATTATGAAAATCGACATACATGCACATATTCTTCCAAAGACCTGGCCTTCATTGAAAGAGCGTTATGGATATGGTGGATTCATCGAGCTTGATCATTATACCCCTGGCTCAGCAAAGATGATGCGTGATGACGGATTCTTCTTTCGGGAAATACAAGAGAACTGTTGGAATCCTGAAGCGATCTTGAAAGACATGGATGCACATCATGTTGATTATATGACATTGTGCACTGTACCCGTTTTGTTTAATTATTGGGCAAAACCTGAACATGGTGCTGATTGGTCTCGATTCTTGAATGATCATCTTGCTGATGTATGCAGAGAACATCCTCGATTTATTGCTCTAGGAACCGTGCCCATGCAGGATATTCCACTTGCAATCAAAGAAATGGAATATGCAAAAAAACAACTCGGGATGCCGGGTTTGCAAATAGGATCCAATATCAATGGCATGAACCTTGATGATCCCGCCCTCTATCCATTTTGGGAAGCAGCTCAAGATTTGGATGTATGCATCATGATACATCCTTGGGAAATGGCCGGGGCCGATCGCATGAAACGATATTTTCAGGAATGGCTCATTGGTATGCCGGCAGAAACAACACTTGCAATCACATCGATGATATTCGGCGGAATATTCGACAAGTTCCCCAAACTAAGAGTTCTTTTTGCACATGCCGGGGGAGCATTCCCTTTCACGATGGGAAGAATTTCTCATGGGTGGCATGCCAGGCCTGATTTGTGTGATGTGCATCATATCAAAGATCCACGTTCATATGCAGGTGCATTTTGGGTTGATGGAATAACCCATGATGAGCAAGCATTCAAATTCTTGCTGGACATCATCGGTCCTAATCGCATTTGTTATGGAACAGATTATCCATTCCCACTTGGTGATTTGGAACATGGGGCATTCATTGAATCAATGAATATTTCTGAAGACATAAAACGGAAAGTTCTTGCAGATTCTGCGCTGGAGTTTTTAGGAATTCAACTATGATCACATCGGCATGATGTCTGAAAGAGTTTCGCTATCATGCATGAATTCTTTTCTCCCCTCATCAAACACATTTCCTTCCTTACCCTGAAGCCATAGAATTCTATGCTCACTAAATCTCCGTTCCTTAATCACATTCACCGCATTTGAATCAATACATAAAATCCCCTCTGTACTCATGCATTGAGAAGTGAATTGCCTATCCATGAGATCGCAATATGCATGAACAATCATGTCTATTCCCCTTTTTCTGGCAGCTTCCGTATAACCTGCTATATGAGGCGTGGCCATGATTGTTGCAGGATGATCGGCCAATACTCGATTCCAAGAGGGTTCGTGTTTCCATACATCGATGGCAACATGAAGATTGACTGTATTCATAGCTTTGAGAAGTGCATCTTCATCAACCATTCCGCCTCTTGCTGCATGTATGAATAAGCTTGATGATTTCATAAGTGAGCAATGATGTTCCTTAATGAGATTCTTTGTTGGAAATAGATCATGAGTATTCATTGCAGCATGAACAGAAATGCAATCCGAATGTGCAAAGAGCGTTTGCAAGCTGACCCATTCGACTCCTTCTGTGATGTTTTTTCCATATGATTCAAGTGGTGGATCTGAAGCAAGAACGCGCATGCCGAGGGCACGACACATCATCGCAACTCTTGTTCCTATTTGTCCCATGCCAATGATGCCAATCGTAAGTTCTGGGAACCGTGCATTTGTCTTCTTCTTCCATTCATGCAATGCTGTAAGAACATATTCCACAACAGGCATTGCATTCGATCCAGGGGCATGAGCGAATGCGATTCCTTTATTTCTGAGAGATTGAACATCTACATGCTCATAACCAGCAGTACATGTTCCGATAAATCTCAATTGTGTTCCTGCAATCAATGATTGATCGATTTTCGTGACGGAGCGAATGAACAAAGCACGAGCTCCCGATGCGAGTAAGGATTTCTTCGTCAGGTTACGACCATCAAATGGCACCAATTCTTCATCAAGCTGATGCGCATAATTGGTCAATGGAATATGTGAGTCATATAGAATCACGGCAGGCCATTGAGAAGTGCATACAAATATACCGTCTTCACCATAGATTTTCCATCAATGCTCCGTAATTTAGTGGTATCAATAGGAATCAAGCCATGATCAATACTGTGTTTTTCATACTGCTTACAATATGCATATTCACTGAAAGCAAAGCCCAAACCACTGCCAAGGAATTCATCTCTGCGGCAGCGCTGAAACAAGGCATGCAAGACTTAAATGGAGCCATTTCTGATTATACTCATGCTTTGGAATTGGATTCCACTCGCATTGATATTCTTATCGGACGCGGCACATGTTATATGAATGTTGGAAAACAACAAGAGGCGCGCTCTGATTTTCTGAAATATCTCGAAAAAGATCCGATGAATTTGGATCTCTATTATTCAATTGCGATTACCTATTTATATGAGAACAATCATGCTGGTGCTTTACCACATCTTGACAAGGCAATTGCATTGAATCAAGATTATCCTCCTAATCGGACGATGCGTGGACAAATCTTGTCATATTTGGGATATACGGTAACAGCATGCAATGACTTTCTCCATGCAATGAATATGGGGGACAAAGAAGGTACAGATCTCTATCACAAGCATTGTGGAAATAGTTGGGACTCCACCGAAGGATATGTTTTGACTTGGCCGGCGGAGGAAGGATGGAAGATGCAGTCATCCACGGAAGACTCAACATTTCGGTTGATCGAATTTTTGAAAGAAAACGAAAGTCCTGGTGCTTGGACCGAATATGGAGCAATGTTGACACTTCGTGGATTTGAGGCAGGAACGACATTAAAGGATTTT
>SXZI01000097.1 GCA_005788035.1 Bacteroidota bacterium | reverse complement strand
GGTCACGAGGCGTTTACCGCCATGCGTGCTCGAGGTGCACAAGTTACAGACATAGTTGTGCTTGTGGTTGCAGCGGATGACAATGTGATGCCCCAAACAATTGAGGCCATCAGCCATGCACAAGCTGCAAATGTGCCCATCGTTGTGGCATTAAACAAGATTGACAAAGAAGATGCTAATCCTGATAGAGTAAAACAACAATTGGCTGATCGTGGGGTATTGGTGGAAGATTGGGGCGGTAAATATCAATGCGCTGAAATCTCTGCCAAGAAAGGAATTAATATTGAAGGATTGATGGAAAAAATTCTGCTCGAAGCCGAATTGTTGAATCTAAAAGCAAATCCTGATCGAATCGCAAGAGGAACGATCATCGAATCACACCTGGACAAAGGAAAAGGCGTTCTGGCATCCGTGATGGTTCAAAAAGGAACATTGAAAATTGGTGATGCATTTGTGGCTGGTATCTACTCAGGACGTGTTCGAGCAATGTATGATGAACGCGGACATCGAGTTGAATCAGCAGGACCTTCCGTTCCCGTTCAAGTATCTGGTTTTGACGGCGCACCGCAAGCAGGTGATTTATTCGCCGTATTGGAACAGGAAGCTGAAGCCAGGGCAATTGCAATCAAACGTCAGCAATTGAAAAGAGAGCAACAGTTCAAGCAAATGCGTCCGATAACTCTCGATGAAATCTCTCAAGACATCCTTCGTGGTGGCACCAAAGAATTGCGACTCATCATCAAAGGTGATGTGAGCGGATCTCTTGAAGCACTTTCAGATTCATTGCAAAAACTGACAAGAGACGAAGCAAAAGTCACCATTCTACATAAAGGCGTTGGACCTATTTCAGAGTCAGATGTGATGCTCGCTGCTGCATCAAGTGCAGTTGTCGTCGGTTTTCATGTCTCCCCTACTTCACAAGCTAGAAAATCCGCGGAATCAGAAGGTGTGGACATACGATTGTACACAATCATTTATGACTGTATCAATGAAATACAGATGGCATTGGAAGGCTTGCTTTCTCCTGAAATCAAAGAGGAAATCACAGGTACTGCTGAAATCAGACAAGTATTCAAAATCAGCAAGATTGGAACTGTAGCCGGATGTTATGTAACTTCTGGAAAAATCAACAGAAATGACAGAGTTCGTGTCTTGCGTGATGGATTCCCTGTTTACAATTCTACATTGTCGGCTCTTAAACGTTTCAAAGATGATGTACGTGAAGTAGACACAAATTATGAATGTGGTATGAGCATCAATGGCTATAATGACATACAAGTTGGAGACATCATTGAGGCTTATAAGCAAGTTGAAGTCAAAAGGAAATTAAGCTGACATGTCTATTCGCACTGAAAAAGTAGCATCGGTAATCGTTGAGGCATTGTCCGATCCATTACGGAAAATTGCTTCCGAAATTAATGCCGGCCTGATTACGGTAACATCAGTGAAAATGTCTCCAGATCTTCAAATTGCGAAAGTGTATATAAGCTGCATAGGTGGGAAAGCATCAATTGCAGATGTGTTGCAAGCTATTGATACCGAAAAATCCTTTATACGCAAACATGTGGCACATGTTGTTCAATTGCGTTTCGCTCCAGAACTTCGTTTTTACCGAGATGAAACTATGGATGCGATGGAACAGATCCAAAAACTCGTCGAGCAAACGAAACAACATGATCGCCTGCGTGATGGAAATGAGTCATCATAAAGCTCCTTGACTCTGCCTAATAATCATTCTCAATGTTGATTTCATGAACATCCTTACTCTGCATTCATTGTCGACCATTCCTTCATGGCATGCAGAAGCTTTGGAACATGGTGCCGTCATACTTATTGATAAGGATTTGAATTGGACATCATTTGATGTTGTAGCCAAGCTCCGTAGAATTCTCGGGATCAAAAAAATCGGTCATGCAGGTACGCTAGATCCACTCGCAACGGGATTATTGATTGTCTGTGTCGGTAGGCCGGCAACAAAGCTCATCACCCAATATCAAAACTCTTCTAAAGTTTATCAAGCTATAATCAAACTTGGCGCTTCCACAATTTCTTATGATTGCGAAACAGAAGAATCAACATTTGCAGATATTCCGGATAGCATCACAAAAGATTCAATTCAGATTATTCTTGATTCATTCATTGGTGAAACCAAGCAGATTCCTCCGATGTTTTCAGCCTTAAAGAAAAATGGCATTCCATTGTATAAAAAAGCACGAAAAGGAATCCAAGAAGAGATAGAACCCCGAACAATCACTATACATTCAATTTCATTGGATGAGTTTAATGACAATACTCTTCGAATAACTGTCCATTGCTCCAAAGGAACTTATATTCGTTCTCTAGCAAGAGACATAGCTGAAAAGCTAGGAACAGTAGGTTATCTAACAGCATTAAGACGAATTTCAAGCGGAGAATTCATGGTAAGTGATGCATTAACAATACAGGATTTCGAACAATCGTTCAATATTGCCACCATGGATAGTTCACTTATACAACAACAAATACAAGGTTCACGATGATTGTCTATTCCCTTTTTGATGCCATACCATTTGATCCAAACACTATCTTGACTGTTGGAACATTTGATGGCGTACATAGAGGACATCAGTACATTATCGCTGCAATGAATGACCTAAAAAAATCAAGGACTAATGCTCGCACTGTTGTCGTCACATTCGAACCTCATCCGCAATTAGTTATTCAAAGACCAGACAAACCCCCAATCACGCTATTGACTGATATTTCCGAGAGATTGCAATTATTGGAATCTTATGGAGTGGATATGGTTGTGATTATACCCTTCACAAAAGAATTTTCTCAAATCAGCTCTAACGAATTCATAAAAACGTTTATCCAAGAACGCATTGGATGCTCTGATATATTCATTGGCTATGATCATGGATTTGGTAAATCAAGAGAAGGTGATGCACGTACACTTCATGCACTTTCATCGGAATTGGGATTTACTGTTCATGAAATCGATGCAATGCTTATGGATTCAACTACTATAAGCAGTACCGAAATACGATCATCCCTGAAAGAAGGCAATTTACAAGTTGCATTTGAATTACTTGGACATCCGTATTTTGTTGAAGGTATGGTGATCCATGGCGATCAAAGAGGAAGAACGATTGGTTATCCAACGGCCAATATACAAGCAGCGAATCCCGCAAAGCTTTTGCCAAAAAACGGAGTTTATTTTGTTTCCTCGGATATCCTAGGGAAAACAGTCTATGGAATGGCAAACATTGGCACCAGACCAACAGTAACTAATCTCGATGATATTAGATTTGAAGTTCATTTTTTCGATCTGAATGAAGATCTTTATCATCAACAGATAGTAATTTGGTTTTTGAAATTCATAAGAGATGAACAGCAATTTGCATCAATAGAGTCTTTACAAGAACAATTGCATATAGATGAGCAATATTGCAGAGACATAATCTCAACATTGCAAGGCAATGATACTCAATCATGATATGGTCTTTCATCAATAGTGGATCTCTGACAGGTCAAGAGAATATGTCAATAGATATGGAAAATGCACTTGAGCTTATCCGTTCATTGAAAGAATCCACGATTTTAAAGCCGATATTTCGCATCTATGCTTGGGATCGCCCCACACTTTCACTTGGGAAACATCAACTGATATCACGAGCTATTGAAGAACAATGCAAAGAACGCTCTATTCCAATCGTATATCGTCCTACAGGAGGAAGAGCCGTCCTTCATGCAAATGAATTGACATATTGCATAACCATGCCATGTGATTCGATGGAAGAAGCCCGTATTGCGTATCGAAATATTCACCATTTTTTCTTGAAATGCTTGAATACTTTATCAATAGCAGGATTGGAATTTGCCAAAGGGGTTCCATCTTTTCAAGAACATTATCAATCTCTGGAATCATCTGCTTGTTTTTCTGCTTCGGCTCGACATGAGCTGACATGCAATGGTAAAAAACTCATTGGAAGCGCACAAAGAATCATAGATGGTGTTTTATTGCAGCATGGATCTCTCCCTTTGGATAATTCCTATTTAGATATTGCCGATATTCTTTCACTATCTAGCGAAGAAGCAATCAAACTCCGTTCTACATTGACTAACCATTCCACATCACTAGCTGAATGTGTGGGTCATTCATGCAATTTTTCTGAAATTGCATCCATTATTTCTTCCAAATGGAAAGAAGAACCTATACCAAGCTTACAAACAACATGAAGAACACGCTTTACAAATTCAGCCTGATTTGTTTACTTGCATGGTCTCACCTACCAATGCAGAGTCAGTTGAATGAATTCCCATGCAAGATCATCTTGTCATCTGACAGTATTGACTTCGGCTCTATCCAAACAATAGATGAAGCAAACTCAACGATAACTATAACTAATGCATCAATGGAAGCAATTACCATTGATACTATCATGATATTTTCTCGTTGGCCGGTATTCTCTTTGTCTGGTAATAGTCGATTTACTCTATCACCTGGTGAGATCAAACAATTGACTTTTCGTTTCTCTACACCACATAACATGGCTCATAAAGGCAATGCCATCATTCGTGTTACATGCCCAGTCATGCGATACTCACTTACTACAACATTGATTGGCAAAGCAACATTTCCAGATGCAGAATTTGCTTTTACTCAGAATCTTGAAGGTCAAGAATTATACAATGCTTTGAATAAATATCTGAATGAGTCTTTAATGTTCTCCTATTCAGACGCAAGACAATTCATGTTCTCAAAAGCAGATAATGTGAATGGCACAGTTGAATGTGTGTATACCGGTAAAACTATTCAAACAACAGGCATACCAAATATCAATGTATTTAATACCGAGCATTCCTGGCCACAAAGCAAAGGCGCAGATCAAGAACCTGCACGTTCTGATATCTATATCATATATCCATCAGATGCAAAAGCCAATGAACGGCGTTCTAATCATCCATACGGAATTGTAAATAGATCAATCTCATGGGAATCAGGTGGCTCAAAGCTTGGTCTTCCGCAAGCATCCGCAGATACTGTTTTCGAACCGAGAGATAAAATGAAAGGGAATGTTGCTAGAAGTTTACTCTATTTTGCCACTCGATATGGAAATAGGAAAGGAACCTTTGACAATTCCGGTTTTCTTACAAATATGGAATCGCTGATTCGTTCTTGGAATAAGCTGGACCCTGTAGATGAAAGAGAACGCAGTCGAGCTATTTCAATAGCATCAGCACAGAAAAGGATAAATCCATATATAGCTTATCCTGAAATGATTGATCGAATGTTTAGACTATCAACTCAGCCGGCCTTCCCACTTTATCCAGAACCGGTAACAGATCCTTTAGGAGTATTTGTTCAATTACAAGATTCGATGATTGTGAACATTCCAATTATCAACAAAGGCAATCAAGCGCTCAAGATCAATACAACCGAATTTCGTCCATTTACTGATAAAGCAAGAGTATTGTCAATAGATACGTTGATTGCACCGGGTAATTCAACAATTGCAAGAGTAATGATGACACATCCAATGCCAAATGGAACTGTATTGCGCATACGGTTTGCTGATGGAATTCCAACACTTGCAATACCTCTTTCAACAGAAGCCACTACATCTATACAAGACAAGACGAATTTCGACCAATTGACAGTTTATCCCAATCCGGCTCAAATTTCAGACATCCAAACCGTCTCGTTCACAGTTCCGGATTCAACATATCTATCAGCAAAAGTATACGATATTAAAGGCGCATTTGTTGAAGACATTACTTCCAATATTGTTTGGAATGGAAGTAATGGATCTATTGTACTACATCACTCAAACTACTACAAGACTTTAGTACTACATCTACAGTCTCCAACTTATTCCACTACGACATTACTTCATACAGGTTATTAATGAGAAAGAAGAAAGAAGCATCAATTTTATATATCGTCTCTACTCCGATTGGAAATGAAGATGATATTTCACTCCGTGCATTAAAAGTTCTGAAAAAAGTTGATGCCATCATTTGCGAAGAGGAAAAGATTGGGGCTTTGCTCATAAAGCGACACAACTTTTCTGCACAATTAGAACAACTCAATGAACATAATGAGGAGAATTATGCTCCTCAGCTGATAGAACGAATGGAAAATGGAGAAACCTTTGCATTGATATCCGATGCAGGAACTCCTATCTTTGCCGATCCAGGTCGTTTTTTGCTTCAATTAGCTTTGGATGCAGGAATCAATATCGTTGTTGTTCCGGGCGCAAGTTCAATCATGACCGCTCTTGTTCGAAGTGGTTTCCAATCAGATGTATTTACATGTGCAGGATTTTTGAGTAGAACCACCGAAGAACGGCTGTCGCAATTACAAGCCCTGGCATTGGAGCCACGTACTACCATCCTGTTGGAAACTCCTTATCGCCTAAAACAATTATTGGAAGCGGCCAATAAAGTAATGCCTGATAGGAAAGCGTATATCGGATGCAATCTTACAATGGCCTTTGAACACCATCACTATGGTACATTTTCGGAGTTGTTTGCAAAATTCACTGAATCGCCCTTCAAAGGTGAGTTTGTGATTGTATTTGAAGGACATCCCGGTAGGACCATTCTCAGCATACTTGATACAAATGAAAAAAAGAAACCAAGAACTAGTGAACGCAACAATGATGAAGTAACTAAACTTGAAAGTAATGAGTCCGCAGAACGTCCACAGCGAGAATTCAGAAAACGTCCTGATTTTTCTAAAGAACGATCTTCACGATTCAAATCACAAGATGGCGGATATAAAAAACGCGATGGCGGTGGATACAAAAAACGTGATGATGGCGGATATAAAAAACGTGATGATGGCGGATATAAAAAACGTGACGATGGCGGATATAAAAAACGTGATGATGCCGGTGGATACAAAAAACGTGATGATGCCGGTGGATACAAAAAACGTGATGATGCCGGTGGATACAAAAAACGTGATGACGCCGGTGGATACAAAAAACGTGATGACGCCGGTGGATACAAAAAACGTGATGACGCC
>SXZI01000096.1 GCA_005788035.1 Bacteroidota bacterium | reverse complement strand
GGCCATATAATCAAAAGCCTTATTGGGCAATGTGTATTGGCGGAATTGCTGTTCTGCATAAGGCAAAATTCCAATATCTGTTTTACCATACAGTTCGACAAGGTCTTTTGCCGTATAGGATCCTGTGAATTCAATACGATCTGAGCAAGGCAGAGCGGTTGCAATCGCATGTACATCATTGAATGTTTCGCCAGAACCAGCCAGAAGGAGCTTGATGTGTGGATGCCTTCTTGCCGCGATGTCGAATCCTTTCACGAGCATTTCCAAGTTTCGTTCCAGGGTGAAATAACCATGATGGCCAAATACGATCGGCGGCAATGAAGAACCTTTGCGAATACCATTGATACTATGTTTATCAGGAGTATTGTGAACAATGAACATCGCATCATTTGCGATATTGTATTCAGAGTGCAGGCGTTCGTTTTGTTCTTTGCAAACAGTTATGATTGCATCAGCATGCCGAACTGCATGCTTTTCTATCATGTCCGGTACATGCAAGTGATGAACAGCAATGCGACTAATCACATTCATTTTGTATTTCTTCCATTCTCTCATTGCGGCAGGATAATGTTCGGCCATGTCGAGAATGATGGGTATTGCTTTGCCTGCTGCTTTAACACAGCTTTGCATGGGAATCATCTCACGACAGATGATCAAATCCGGATTAAATTCATGTACGATGGATGAGAGAGCCGTTGACCAAACAGGATTGCCCGGAAAGCATGTTGTAAAAGCCCCTTTTCCTTTTCCTAAGCGAATTAATGTATAACCATCATAGTCTTCTCTGATTGCAGATTCCCCTGACCATTTGCAAGCGATGATCACCTTATGACCATGGTTTACCAAAGATGCACATATTTTTTCTGCTCTTACTTCTTCAGGCACCTTTGCATTGACTACATATACTATTGTTAGTTTACTCACTATACTCAAGACTCCGTCCAAACGCCCATCTGGGCAAATTTATCGCGTCTCTCATTGACCAATGTCGTGAGGTCTTTTTGTTTGAGCATTTGCAATTCTTCGCTAAGTATAACCTTCAATGACTCAAACATGTCAATCGGTGCTCTGTGCGCGCCACCCACAGGTTCAGGAACAATACGATCAATGATGCCAAATTGTTGAAGATCAGGAGCGGTCAATTTCAAAGCCTCGGCGGCTTGTTCTTTGAAATCCCAACTTCTCCACAAAATACTGGAACATGATTCCGGAGCAATTACAGAATACCAAGCATTTTCAAGCATAAGTACTTTGTCTCCGATGCCAATGCCTAAAGCTCCACCGGAAGCACCTTCGCCGATGATGCAAATGATGATGGGTGTTCGTAGACCTGACATTACAAGAAGATTATCCGCAATTGCCTGTGCTTGTCCCCGCTCTTCTGCCTCGATGCCCGGATATGCTCCTGGTGTATCGAGCAAGCAAATGACAGGGACCTGGAATTTTTCTGCCAGTTGCATCAATCGTTTTGCTTTTCTATACCCTTCGGGATTCGGCATTCCGAAATTTCTATACAGATTTGATTTTGTATCCCGCCCTTTCTGATGACCGATGAGCATCACCGGTTGACCATCAAGTTTAGCCAAGCCGCCTATAATCGCAGGATCATCTCTGAATCCTCGATCGCCATGCAATTCAACGAAATCCGTGAATGTGAAATGTGCATAGTCAAGAGAATATGGTCTATCGGGATGACGAGCTATTTGTACGCGCTGCCATCGAGTGAGATGCGCATAAATATTCGAACGCAATTCTTCAATGCTGTTTTCGAGTTCATTGATTTGCGATTCAATCTCCGATGCATTTGGAAGACTGCGCATTTCACTTACTTTTTGCTCGAGTTCTACTATGGGTTTTTCGAATTCAAGAACGAAGTTTGAAGCCACGTAAACCATTCCTTACAAAGTGTTTCAAGAGTATTTCCAGGTCCAGCCCAGGAGTGTGATAACGAATATAGTGAGCGTCCAAATCATGAATAACCGAAGGAGACATCATTGTTGCATTACCAATATGAGCAAGCCCGGTCATTCCGGGAAGTGCATCTGGAAATAATGCGTCATTGGTGTACACACCAACGATGCTCATGCGGCCGATCAAGACATCAATCATTGTTTTGATGAATGATATTGGATGATCGGATAACAAAAATACGAGTGGGAGGCCAAGACTCAAAAAGAAAAGGGCCAAAGCAAGATCACCGCAACGCTTTATCAAGCGATGACGGAATATTCTCAGATTCACCTTGGGTATATCGGGTGAGATACCGGATATTTCTTGCGCTATATGTGATACAATCACATCGTCATATTCACTCACCGCATGAATACGTACTTTATGTTGTTGCAATGCCATTGACAATCCCAGCATGTGCATGGCATCAATGGTTTTGTCAATGATGAGTATCTCATCGATTTCATGGTGCAAAACGATTGGTTCCAATTCCGAGAGTTCACCCAGAATTGGTAAATGCACATATTGAGTATCATCTCGATGGGTTTTCACTCTTCCAATAATGATTGTATTATGCTTATCTGCTGTATGCAATGCATTGAGAATTTCTGCTTCATGATCATTTTTCCCAATGATTAACACTCTTCTGTCTGCTTTTTTTCCTTTAATCGTATGATAAGCATGCCACAACATCCTGGCAGTGATTGAAAATGCAAGAGCAAATCCCATGCTCATAAGCAGGACGCCTCTGCTGAAAGCAAAATCCTTGAAGAAATATGTTAAGGAAGAAAGAACAAAGAATGCTGCAAAATATCCCGTAATCACCGGTCTTATGCGTCCGGTATGTTCAAAGTAGCCGCCGGAAGTTAAGAGTGAAATCAATGTGATGAACATCATCGCAATAAATACTGTAGGATAAGCATATTCCGGGAATGCAAATGGTGCTCCGAATCTGACTGTTGTAGCAAGCATTAAAGCTGAAACAATCGAAATCGCATCCAATATCATGAACATGACATCCCAACCATGTTGTTCGATCATAGCATACATTGATCGAAGTTTGATGCCAAGTCGAAGTATAAACAAGAACAATGTGGAATGACCAAAATGTTTTCGAGCAAAAATCTCCATTGCATCATAAAACACTTTGATTTCATTCATTGAGCTTCTTCTTGAACTCTCGCCCTTGAAATGTATGATTGTGGGCTCATGGAAATATCGGATTGTCCATCCATTCTTTTGTACTCTGTGGCATAAGTCCACATCTTCTCCATACATGAAGAAATCGGTGTCGAAACCCGATGCTTGATTCAATGCTTCCTTTCTGCAAAACATGAAAGCTCCAATCAAAGCATCTACATCATAGGTTTCGTGTTCGCTCTTATAGGTCATATTATAGCGAGCAAAGAGTTGGGAAGAAGGGAATAAGGCCTGTAATCCGAATAATTTACAAAAGGAAGCCCAAGGTGTTGGCAGGCCTCGACGGCAAGCGAGTTGGAATGTTCCATCCGCATTGAGCACTCTGCACCCGGCTATACCGCATCTCGGTTCTCGATCCATGAATGTCATCATACTGCGTATGGTGTCTTTCTCAATGATTGTATCTGGATTCAAAAGCAGTACATATTTGCCACGTGCTTCTTCTATCCCAATATTATTTGCTGCCCCAAACCCTATGTTTCGATCGAGCCAATGATAGCGTAGATTGGGAAATTTTTTTGGTACATATTCTCGTGATCCATCTTCTGAATCATTGTCAATGATGATGATTTCCGCATCAATGCCTTCGAGTGCAATCTGTAATGAGGTAAGGCATTGCACAAGGAAGTCCTTGACATTGTAATTCACGATGATGACGGATACATCCATGCAATTCGAGTACAAAAGGGTTGAAAGAATAGCGTAAAATAGGGAATTATCGGCATTTTATGGGAAGTGGGGCTAATCCGGTAAGCAAAACTGTAAATTGCATGCAAGATTTCACTTGGAGCACGTTTTGGCGAATATCCTATCTGATCAGACAACGCTGTTCATCACATGTCCATTAAAATTGGCGCCACTTCTTGAACAAGAAATTAAGTCTCTTGGATTCATTCCTGAGTCGGTTTCTGATGTAGGGGTAAGCATCAAAGGTAGTATACGGGAGGCAATGGCTTTATGCTTGCATTCTCGCATTGCCTCGAGAGTATTGTTGTTGCTCAAGGAATTTTATGTACGTACTCCCATGGACATGTATAAAAGCGTGTATTCTCTTCCATGGGAAGATATCATACCGGATGATGGATATTTTACAGTTGTGACTTCCATCGATACAAAGACAATCACAAATACGCATTTTGCCGGTCAAAAGTGCAAAGATGGCATTGTGGATCGAATACGCAAGCATCGTCAACGTAGGCCTGATTCCGGTGCGGAAAAAGACAAAACGGTGATTTTTTTGTATTGGCATCACACAAAATGTTCGGTGTATGTGGACATGTCCGGCACGCCTTTGCATCGCAGAGGTTATCGCATGAATCCATGGCGAGCACCCATGAGAGAAAATCTTGCCGCAGCCGTTATTTCGGCAACTGTTTGGGCGCCATATTCAATGCCTTTTGTCAATCCGATGTGTGGGTCCGGAACGCTAGCAATCGAGGCAGCAATGATGGCATCTGATACAGCGCCTGGATCAATGAGGTCCAATTTCGGATTCATGCATGTATTCGGCTATGACAAGGAATTATGGAGACATCTGAAATTTGATGCAATGGAAGCAAAGCGTGAATGTGATATGCCACGTATTTTTGCCTCTGACATTCATCCGGGAGCAGTGCGCATTGCAAGGGAAAATGCCAAAGAAGCCGGAGTTGAAGATTGGATTTCATGGTCAGTTTGTGATGTAAGAAATCTTACACTGCCTGAACAAGAAGGAATCATCATCATGAATCCGGAATATGGCCAAAGACTTGGTACGGAAAAATCATTGGAAGAAGAATACAAGGATATTGGGGATCTCTTTAAGCAAAAGTGTTCAGGTTGGACGGGGTATGTGTTCACGGGAAATTTGCAAGCAGCAAAATCTATTGGTTTAAGAACCTCCAAAAGAATTCCGTTCTTCAATGCAGATATTGAATGTCGATTGCTAGAATTCCCTTTATACAAAGGGAAAAAAGAATAATCAATTTGCTCGTTTTCGATAGTAAATCGCTATTACAAGAACGATGATTGCATAGCCAATCCACCATGCACTTCTATAGGCAAATGTATTGAAGAAGTTGATCATCGGCTTTGCTCTTTGCTTGCCATCCCATCGCATGACAGGATTCATCCACAAGATTGAAGAATTGCCATGAATCTTTGCTCTAACATATGTGTCGGTTGATTCCAATCGATAATGAACTTCCTTTGCAATCGATTCCCTCTTAATGATTTTGCCGCCTTGGCCGATTAATTCTATGATTCGTGCTGTATCGCTCAATGCTATATGCAGTGTGGAATCTCCCATTATTTCGTGATGTGTTGGATATATCTCAGTATGCCCTCTCTTGCCTGTTATTCCAAATGCTCTGCCATGTTTGAGTGCTGTTGTGAGCTGCAGTCTTCCTGCATTTCCCGGTGCATGAATCATGGTCCAGCATACGCCTGTTTCTCCTTCAGCTCGCGCATTGTGTGTATCATCATCTCCAACAATCCATACAGGATGCCCCGCAGAGAGTGCTGAGTCCCATTGTATATCGGAAATGCGATAGTGATTCAACACTTCAATGCAATCATATCCCGTTAATTTTAGAAAATCTTCAGCATCG
>SXZI01000095.1 GCA_005788035.1 Bacteroidota bacterium | reverse complement strand
GATTTATGACACCGTTGCAGGGGACTCTCGTATCGTTCAAGTTATG
Source organism: Bacteroidota bacterium (assembly GCA_005788035.1). Taxonomy (GTDB): domain Bacteria; phylum Bacteroidota; class Ignavibacteria; order Kapaibacteriales; family UBA961; genus UBA961. The sequence continues at coordinate 9,172 of SXZI01000095.1, read as the reverse complement.
GAAGAACCCGGTACGGCAAAAAATATAAAGAGCTTTACATATAATTTTACTCCACCTCAAGATTCTGTGATGTTCAAAATTGCATTGCAAGATCCCTATCAAGATGGAATGATTACTGTAAGTGCCTTGGATTCTGTTCAGCAGAAAACTACTGTGCAGGTAGGAGTAAAGGGATTTACTGTTTCATCATCCTATAAGCTTGCACATAATGATTCAGTCCAGGAATTTTCCGAAAAGACTCCAGTAGGAAAAAAGATTTGTTATGATATCACCTTGGAAAATTATGGGAGTTTTGATCAAGTTATTATTCCTACATTGAAAAAGGGCACCGTAAGTTCTTTTACGATTGTCGGACCCCCAACATTGACACTAAAACCAAAGCAGACTTTTACATATCAGATATGTAACAATGCAAACATTGAAGGATCATATGTTGATTCACTGTTCATTGACAATGCTTGTTCAGAAAGAGCAATTGCAACATTTTCTTTGACGGCATATGTTGATAAAGAACTACCGATTGTTACAACCAAGATTGATTCATGTGGAACTTGCCATGTATTGATCATTGCTGATTCAGGTGCTACTGATGGGGGATTGAAGCAAGTTCTGGTTTCAACTGCAACGAATGTTCAATGGCAAAATTTAGCACCCCAAACTGATGCAGTCAGAGCTTTGTCCATGTGCGTCCAAGATGTGTATAAAGATGCTTTTTATCGCGTGATAGCCGAAGACAAAAATGGTAATGTGACAATCTATTCAGATACCATTCCCGGTTTCACAATCACTTCATCATCTTCGAATGGTTCGGTGAAAAAACTTGGTGGTAAGCCAATAGGAACTTTGTATTGCGATACCATCACACTCGTAAATTCCGGTTTATACGAACAAGTCATTAATGAAGTTAGACTATCGAAGAATACCAAGTATAGTGTTCCAAGATCTAATTTCCCATTGAAGATTCCTCCCGGTTCAACGGTGAATGTGTTGGCATGTTATGCTCCGACCGATATTATCGATACACTTTATGATATCAAACGTGACCGAGACACCATTTTTCTTGGAAGAAATTGTGTCTCTCTTCCATTCTCATATGAAGCATTTGGTGTGGAGGATACATTGATTGCAAATGGGAAATGTGACGTCACTGTAAAATCATCAATTATTGATTTGTCCCTGAAGCGAATTTCCCAAATTGGCATTGCACCGCATCCAATTACTCATGGTTCTATGCAATCCCAACTATCATTTTTCATGAATGCGCAATCACGACTTAGCATACACATCATCGAACCTATAACAGGTAAGAGGGAACATTTATTTACATTGCCATCTGCTCCAATTGGTGAATATGCTGTGGGAATGGACTTGCAGTCTTGGTCGCCGGGCTCATATATCATGGTGATTGAATCCGACAATGAACGTGAGATCATCCCATTCCTGATTGCTGATTAATCATTGAATCTTTGTGCGAAAGAAACAAGCCCATACATCCTTTACAGCCAAGCTCGTTATTGGTTCACTATGCCTCTGTGGATTTGTTGTATCGACAATACTTTATTTAGTGAGTTCTCTTCCAATTGTCTCCTCAAAAGAAATTACATTGAAGGAGACATCCGTTTCCGGTATTGTTTCCACATTATCGGATTCCGGTGTTATTAATCATCCTTATGCATTCTATGCCATTATGTCTTTATATCATGGGCTGACAGGAAGAACATGGTATGAAGGTTCATTGGAAATACAACCCACCATATCACATGCACGCTTATTGAAGATGATCTTCTCGGGAGAATCCGGCATAACGATCAATGTGGTAATACCCGAAGGTTCTGATTTACGGCGCATCGCATCAATCCTCAATAAACGGTTGTCAATTGACTCTGCGCAATTCATGAATTCATCTTTTAATGATTCATTATGCATATCATTGGGTGTGAAGCAAACCTCCATGGAAGGATATTGCATGCCTGACACCTACAACATGTACAAAAAGCAAGCTCCGGAAGAGATATTAAAAAAACTCGCAGTGATTCATCGACTCTTTTGGAACAAGCAATGTTCTGATTTACAGAAACAATCGGGTTTCAGCAAACATGAAATACTCACTTTGGCTTCCATCATCGAAGCTGAAGCATCAGTGGCATCAGAAAGGTCAAAGATAAGCGGAGTCTATCACAATAGACTCAAAAGAGGAATGAAATTGGAGGCGGATCCAACCGTGCAATATGCTATTGGAAAGAGAAAACGATTATTCTATAGTGATTTGAAAATTGACAATCCATACAATACATATCGCTATGCCGGCTTACCTCCCGGTCCAATAAATTGTCCGGGACGAGAGTCTATACTCGCTGCATTGCAACCTGAACATCACAATTTCGTTTTCTTTGTGGCAAAAGGCGATGGTTCGGGTGAGCATGTATTCACATCGAATGGAGTGGATCATGCCAAAGCCGTAAATGCTTATCGAAAAAAAAGGGAATTATAATTTATCAAACATGATCCGGAGGATGATGTGAAGTGCTTTCAAGATGCGTGACGATGTCACATGGGTGAGCAACTTGTTGCTGAATCGATTGTTCAATCTGTGTTGCTTGAAGATGAGCCGATTCAATCGTTGTTTCATCGGGGAATTGTAAATGGAAGTCGATATACACAATATTGCCGGACATGCGCAAACGCAATCTGTGATATGTTATTCCAAGTAAAGAACATTGAGTTGAAAGTATGTTTTGAACAGAAGTGAACAATTCCGGATCGGTTTTATCCATCAGTCCTTGAATGCTTCTTCTGATCAATTTACCTCCTTCAAAAATGATATTCGCGCCAAAGAACAATGCCATGAGGGGATCAATCCAATAGGAGCCAGTAAGATAAGCAAGAAGAAGCCCTGCTATTGCACCTGCTGAAGTCCATGCATCTGTCAGAATATGTCTGCCATTTGCTTCAATGATGAGTGATTTGTTATACTTACCGGTCTTGACCAAATACAATCCCAGCATTGTATTGATGGCAGCTGCCGTTGCAGTCAGTGCCGTACCAAATCCGATTTGTTCAAGCGTAACGCCGGTAATCAATTTATCGATAGAGGTTTGTATGATGATGATTGCAGCCAAGATGATCAATGCACCTTCCAATCCTGCGGAAAAGAAAGTGATTTTGTCATGGCCAAAATGATGATCTTCATCAGCAGGCAAATAGGTGATGCGTAAACTATACCAAGCAAATCCTACGGCTGCGATATGAACTATTGTTTCCATTGCATCAGAGAAAATCGCGATGGAACCTGTCAAGAGATATGCGCTCCATTTAAGAGCGAGCATGAGGAAACCTATCATAAGCGATATATTCATCGCCTTAGATTCAGGTTTTGAAGGAAGATGTGAAGTATTCACGTAGATCAAGACCGATATTCAAACGTCCACAAAAATACGCTATACCAAATAGCTTCGGAAACAAAATATCTGTGGAAAGAATGCCACACCGAAGGGGTGAAAAAACGCTATGTTTGCACACATTCAATCATGATATACTATGCCTGACTTTGTCCACCTTCATAATCACACGCACTATTCACTGCTTGACGCTGCCTGTAAACCAGAGCAATTGATCGAAGCGGCGAAAGCGGATGGTCAAACCTCGCTTGCACTCACCGATCATGGGGTAATGTTCGGTTGCTTCGAATTTTATAAAAAAGCCAAAAAAGCAGGAATCAAACCATTATTAGGATGCGAGGTCTATGTAGCTACCGGTAGTCGATTCGACATGACAGCCAGAAAGGGGGGCAATAAACGTCGAAATTATTACCATTTGGTCTTACTTGCCAAAAATGACATTGGATATAAGAATCTCATGAAATTGACCACTCTTGGTCATACGGAAGGCTTTTATTATAAACCGCGGATTGATCAAGAATTATTGTTGCAATACAGAGAAGGTCTTGTTGCGCTTTCTGCATGCCTTGCCGGCGTTGTGACTGCACCGCTATTGGAAGGTGATTATGAAGGTGCAAAGAAAGCGGCTATTTGGTACAAAGAAGCATTTGGAGAAGATTTCTATATCGAGTTGCAAGATCATGGTTTGGAAGGCGATAAAATTGTCATGGAACAAGCACCAAGACTTGCCAGAGAACTCGGAATCAAGATTATATGCTCCAATGATTGCCATTATATCCGAAAAGAAGATGCAGTCGCTCATAATGTTCTCCTCAATATCAAAGAAGTGAGCTCTGCTAATTCAGGGCAAATGGACATCTATAATCTGCGCTATGGCGTTCCGGAAATGTATTTCAAGACCAAAGAAGATATGGCAAAGATTTTTGCCGATTATCCTGAGGCGATTGAGAATACAAATGAGATCGCCGAGAAATGTAATGTCGATTTGACATCAGACATCAAGATGCCGATATTTCCCATTCCTCCAACTTCGAAAGCAGCTACTTTGGAAGAATATCTCGAAGAACTCACAATGGAGGGTTTGGAACATCGCTATCCTGTATTGGATGCTCGAATTCTTGAGCGTGTGAAATTCGAATTGGATGTCATCAAATCCATGGGATATGCGGGATATTTTCTCATCGTGCAGGATTTCATCAAAGCAGCACGCGAGAAAAATGTTCGTGTTGGTCCGGGACGTGGTTCGGCGGCGGGGAGCATAGTTGCTTATGCATTGGGCATCATCAATGTTGATCCACTGAAATATGATTTGCTCTTTGAACGTTTCCTTAATCCTGATCGCGTGTCAATGCCTGATATAGACATTGATTTCGCTGATGACAAAAGAGATGTTGTCATAGAATATGTGAGAGAAAAATATGGCAATGATTCAGTAGCTCAGATCATAACCTTTGGTACACTCTCATCACGGGCAGTTCTTACCGATGTGGGAAGAGTATTAGGAATTCCTTTGGCAACTGTTCGATCAATCACGGAAAAAATTCCGTCGGTCATGGGAAAAGTTACGCCACTGACTGAAGCGATGGAATTACCCGAACTCAGATGGGTGAAAGAGTCGAATGATCCTAAACTCAAAGAATTGATTGATTATGCAACTACGCTTGAAGGTCTTGCAAGAAATTCCTCAACACATGCTGCCGGTGTTGTGATTGCACCTGGGAATATCAATGATTATGTCCCCCTTCTTAAGACTTCCGATTCCGGTATGGCCACGCAATATACCATGAAGGATCTTGAAGATGCTGGCTTGCTCAAGATGGATTTTCTTGGACTCAAGACACTATCCATCATTGAGAATACACTTGCTCAAATCAAGAAAAATCATGGTGTGGATATCGATCCTGAAGCATTGGACCTTCATGATCACACGACATTTGAACTTATTGGGAAAGGAAAAACGCTCGCGATCTTTCAGTTTGAATCCGAGCAAATGCAAGAATCATTGAAGAAGCTCAAGCCAAGTGATTTGGAAGATTTGATAGCGATGAATGCTTTGTATCGTCCAGGTCCGATGGATAATATTCCTGAATTCATTGATCGTAAACAGGGAAGAAAGCAGATTGATTATTTGCATCCAATCATGGAAGCGGCATTGCATAAGACATATGGGGTTATTGTTTATCAAGAGCAAGTGATGCAATTGGTGGGAGACATCGCCGGATTCACACTTGCTCAAGCAGATATCATGCGCCGCGCAATGGGTAAAAAAGATGAAAAACTCATGCTCGAACAAAAAGCCCTGTTTGTTGATGGTGCTTTGAAAAATTCTTCATTCATACAAGGTTGCATTAGCAAATTGGCAGATGCAAAAACACTTGCCGAAGAAATATTTGATTTGATATTGAAATTCGCATCCTATGGATTCAATAAATCTCATTCATGTGCTTATGCATATCTCGCATATCAAACCGCATGGTTGAAGGCCCATTATACAGCTGAGTTTTTGGCTGCCAATATGACTGCCGAACTCAATAATCTTGATAAAATCGTTCAATTGATCGATGAAGCTCGCTCATTCGGCATCACGGTAATGCCTCCAGATGTGAATCGTTCATTTGCGATATTTACGGCCTCGGATAGCAATACTATAGAGTTTGGTCTGGCGGGAATCAAGAATGTTGGTATTCCGGCTGTGGATGCCATGGTTGAAGCAAGAAAAAAAGGAGTGTTTACTTCATTCTTTGATTTCGTCAAACGCGTGAATCTCAAATTGATCAATCGCAGAACATTGGAGCCACTTGTATGTTCGGGAGCATTTGATTCTTTGCAACATGGTCATCGCGCACAATTGTTCGCGTCGATAGACTCCGGTATTGATTTTGCAAAAAGAGTTCAAGAAGAACAACAGACAGATACGGTGAATCTGTTTGGTGATTCTTCCGAAGCAGAGATTGCAGAACCAAAACTTCCTGAACTCAAACCCTGGAATGAAGGATATAGACTGCAGAAAGAACGCGAAGTACTGAATTTCTATCTCAGTGGTCATCCATTGAACAAATACAAAGCTCATGCACTATCATTTACAACATTGCAACTGCATAAAACAGATAGTCCGCTGATTGGTAAACATGTCCGTTGTGCAGGAATTATCACTTCCGTTCAAACGCGCCTTGATAAACGCGAACAAACAATCGCAACGGTCACGATTGAAGATTTCAATGGAAAAGCAAGTGTACTCTTTTGGAGTGATGCTTATAAGCGATATCAACACTTCCTTCAAACAGAGCAAATAATCCTCGTCCGAGGCAAAAGCGAACTCAATGGAGAGCAATTGAAAATCATTGCAGATGATGCCATACCCATTGAAGAAGCACCAACGAAATTTGGCAAAGGATATGTGATCACAGTTGAAGATAATGCCTCCACATTGCAACAATTGCAAGATTTAAATGCACTGATGAACAATGGTGGCATGAGTTCAATCATGTTTCGCCTACTTGATTCATCCGGTGAATTACGTTCAAATTATGTTGCAACCAATCAACCTATACGCTGTGATCATGAAACAAGTGAGAAAATCATGAGTATTTTTGGTCGAGGCAATCTTCGTTTTCTCATGGACTGATCATTGAAACAATTACTTCCAACAGATAAACCCATCGAAAGAGCAATAGTGGTATCCGTCGTCAAGAAAGGTGGTGACAGAATCCAAGCCATGGAGTATTTGGATGAATTGGCTTTTCTTGCAGAAACTGCAGGTGCTGATGTTATTGCCAAAGTCTATCAAGAACGCGTCCGACCAGATCGAGCTACTATGATAGGAAAGGGGAAAGTTGCCGAAATTCAAGAGATGATCGAACAAGATGATATTCAATCTGTGATTTTCGATGATGACCTCACGCCAATGCAAGTGCGAAATCTCGAGCAGGAATGGAAAATCAAAGTATTGGATCGAAGTGGTATCATCCTTGATATCTTCGCTTCAAGAGCACGATCAATGGAAGCAAAAACACAAGTTGAATTGGCTCAATTGCAATATTTGATGCCTCGCCTCACAAGAATGTGGACTCACCTTTCAAAGCAATTCGGAGGGATTGGTACTAAAGGTCCCGGGGAAACTCAAATCGAAACGGATCGTCGATTGATCAGAGACCGAATAACGAAGCTCAAAGAAAAACTTCGTGATATTGATATGCAAAGAAAGCAGCAGAGAAAAGGTCGAGATCATATGCCTAGATTCGCATTGGTAGGGTATACCAATGCGGGTAAATCAACGCTCATGAATATGATGACAGGTGCAGATGCATATGTCGAAGATAAATTGTTTGCAACATTGGACACCACGGTCAGGCAATGCGAATTACCGAATGGACAATTGATGCTGCTTTCTGACACTGTTGGTTTTATTCGAAAATTACCAACCCATTTAGTTGCTTCATTCAGAAGTACACTGGCTGAAGCTGCCGAAGCTGATGCACTTATCCATCTTGTAGATTGCACGCATTCATCCTTCAAGGAACATATTCAAGTTGTCCGTGATACGCTGGCATCACTTGATATTCAAGATAAAACAACACTTCTGGTATTCAATAAAATCGATCAATTACAGGATACAGGATTCATAAGAGATTTGCAGGTTGAATTTCCGGGATGTATTTGTATTTCCGCATTTAAAGGACTAAATATTGTCTCTCTACTGGATAGATTACAGGAGATTGCACTTGCATCCAGTACGATGCTGCAATTTCTGCTTCCTTATGATGCAATGAAGGTCTTGCCAAAAATGTATGATGCAGGAGAAATAGCAGAACGAGAAGACACTGATGATGGGATTCGGTTATCGGTTTATGTTCCCGCAGAAAAAAGAGATGCCTTATTGAGAATCGCCGGGGATTATGTCATTGAACCTTGAGTTGTTTTTCTTCTGGCGAAAAACAGTATTGGGGAAACGGTACTTTGATTAATTGCCGACATCGATATTACATGCCAATCATGTGCAGGCAAAGCACCCATCCACTGTTCCACTGCATGTGCCTCATCTAAACCATGATCATGTCCTCTATATGCTATAGCACTGATACATCCTTGTTCATGAAGCAAGTTCAAACAAGCATTCAATGCCGCGATTGTGCTAGAGGTCTTTGTGATGATGGTATGATCATTTGCTCCGGGTAAATAACCAAGATTGAATGATATCCCCGCAATTCTTCCTTCGAATTCCTTTAGTAATTTGTTCATATCGGCATGATCCCCAATGATCAATCGTGCATTGTTTCGTTGATGATGTTCCATCACATGTCGAGTGGATGAGATTGCTTCTTCTTGAATATCGATAGCAATCACAGTGCCTGTATCACCGACGCACTCACTGAAAAACAATGTATCATGACCATTTCCTGCGGTGGCATCAATGACGATATCGCCTGTGCCTATGCATTCTTTCATGAGTTTATGGGCTAATCGTACGGCGGTAATCATCTCATCCTTTCACAATGAGCATATCATAAAGCATCGAGATTGCCTGTGCCACCGAACGCTCGCGATTGATCGCGCGATCGCCACCGAAATTGAACCGTTTTGCAATGACGTGATTTTCATTTGCGAGAGCAATCCATACAGTTCCTACCGGTTTTTCATCGCTTCCTCCATCTGGACCAGCAATTCCGGTAATTGAAATGCAATAGTCTGTTTGCAATCGAATGCGTCCACCTTTGGCCATCTCTTCGGCCACTTCTTTACTAACGGCTCCATATTGAGTCAAAGATTGTTCCGAG
>SXZI01000094.1 GCA_005788035.1 Bacteroidota bacterium | reverse complement strand
TCTGTTTCTCAACATATTGCAGGTAAGCCGGTGCTTGCTCCTCAAAGCAATAATTTCGTAGATGTTGCAAAAAAGGTTCGTAGAGCACAAACTTCAACTTCACCTTTTTTGAAAACTACAAATACGTTACCCGGAATTTTATTGGGTATTTCATATTATGATTTGCAATCGAATGGTTCTATGCCTCATCGCATTTCCTACTTTGAAGAAGGGAATGACAAATCCGCTCAAGTGATATGGATGGGTGCAGTGGACATGGAGCGCTTTACTCCTCCGCATCCTACAAGAGGAAGCTACTATGCACTCATTGATATGAGTGACCCACTCAAGCCTGAAAAATATACCGACATCGAATGGGAAAGAATTGAAGGTTCAACTCGTTCAGGTTTTCCTTCAATCATTCAATACAAAGATGGGTCAGTAGGTTCTATTGCTCACGTGATCAGCTCAGAGTCCTCATCTTCTGCAATGAGAATTACCAAAAACACAAGCTTTGGCGATATTGCTTTCACATCGAAGCAAATTCCCGGTGCTGACTCATCATTGTGGGGTCATGCAACTGTTGACGGTGATGATGTCACCCATTTGGTGTTCACATCAGATACATCGAGCAAGAATTTTAGTGAGCAGGTTGTGTACATGCGTTCCACTGATAAGGGGAATACATGGTCAGCTCCAACCATAATGACTGGTCCGCTTTCAAATCCAACATTACCAACCGGCCGTGGTGCAAATTCCTATCAATTGGCCACCAGAGGTAGTAATGTTGTTCTTGCTTATCAAGATACCACATTTAATCTTCGCATTCTTAAATCAGAAGACAATGGTGAAACCTGGGGTGCGCCAATTAATGTATTTGGTGGTTCACGCCATCAGCAAGCATATATGATTGAAGACTACGGCGATGGCACGTTCCGTGCAACAACTGATACGATTCCAATTTGCGGTCCATCATTTGATATTGTCATCGATGCAGATGGATATGTACACGGTATGGCTTCTACTGCACCCAGCTGGATCATTGGAACAGCCAAAATGAATGATGATGGACAAATCGAGTTTTTGGAGGATTCAACGTTTGCAAGTATTTATACCCGTGTTCAAGGTGTGTATTTCAATGAGCAGGCCAATACATATGGATTAACAACCATGGCAGAAGACTGGAATGGTGATGGAACAGTTGTGACCCGCCCATTTGGTTCAGGATTGTGCCGCCATTTCAAGCTTGGTGTTGATGATGAAGATAACTCACTGTATATGGTTTATACAGGAATCAAAAATGGTGATGTGTTTGAAACAATTTTGTCAGACAACAATGCAGCATTTGGTTTGCAAGGACACATTTATGTTTCGAAGAAATTCAATGGTGCAGAAATGTGGGAACCAGAAATTGACCTGACCCCACTCGAATATGATTGCCAATTCCCATCTATGTATCAGCGTGTCAAAGATGGTGTGATCATGATGGCATATCAAGCAGACCGCACTCCGGGAGTAAGCATTCAGAATCCAAATCAGGATGTTGAAGAAAACTTTGTTCATTTCCATTCATTCAAACCAACATTTGTAAGTGTGAATGAAGAACAAAAAGCTATAGCTGAATTCTCCATTTCTCCGAATCCTGCTCAAGACATGATGACAATATCATTCGGCATGCAAACTGAGCAGATTTCAGTATCAATCAGTGATGCTTTGGGGCAAACCATTGCAAGTATGCCTGTTGAGTTTGGAAAAGATGGTATGGTAAATGTCTCAACAGCGTCATTCCCTGTGGGTACATATTTCTGCACCATTCGATCAGCAAAAGGCATTTCCACAAAAATGTTTTCAATCGTACGATAATCTTCTTTAGAGGGTTGCCTCAATCGGGCAACCCTATTGTTTTGTCAATTACAATTACTTATACACTATTCATCCGAGTCAAATCGGTTTTATCGGAGATACTATGAAACTAAGGCTACTGGCATTATTTCTATGTATGCTTACCGCACCCTTGAGCGCAATTGCCGGACTATATGGCACGCTTTCGGGGAAAGTTACAGATGACAAAGGCAAGCCCGTTGTTGGTGCCACGGTCCGTGTACAGGGAACAACTCGTGGAGCTTTTGTTAAAGCAGATGGCAAATACATTGTCGTCAATATTCCTGCCGGAACATATACTGTTGTCTTTAAGGCAGTCAATTATAAAGACTTCAAAGCAACGGTCAGTATTTCTGCAGACCAGACCACTGAATTGAATGCTCGCATGCAAGAAGCAACAGTAACATCCAATGCTGTTGTTGTTGATGCAAAAAAAGAGCAGAACATGGTCAGCAAAACTCAAATTGGTTCACTGAGAAGCAATCAAGGTGAAGACAATATTCGTGTTGCTCGTGAAACTGTTCAAGGCATTGTGGCATTGAATGCAGGTGTTCAGGGTGCAGGAAACGGATTCCAGATTCGTGGATCTCGTGCCAATGAAACACAAATTCGTGTTGATGGTTTGGAAGTTTCTGACCGTTTCAGCGGCGGATTCGGTTCAAGTGGAACAACCTATTCTCCAACAGTATCAAACTTTGCTGTTGAAGAAGTGCAAGTTCTTACAGGTGGTTTTTCCGCTGAGTATGGAAATGTCATCGGTGGATTTGTTAATACGGTTGTTAAGACTGGCCGCACAGACCGATATGAAGGTTTTATTCGTTGGAGAAGAGACCTTCCGGCATTATTCGGTGAGGCGGGCAATGGCGTGAAGCTCATGAATAAAGATGAGAACTCATTTGATATCGGTATTGGCGGTCCATTGCAAGTGTTGGAGAATGCGACATTCTTCTTGACCGGCCGTTATGCACGTGAAATCTATGGCGGTGCTTCTCTCGGTGTATTGGATCCTGCCGGAAATAATCTTGGTCAATTACCGAATCAGGAAACATGGGTACGCAATATGACAGGTCGTATGAAATTCAATTTCAGCGATCTTAGTGTTACTCTTGGTGGTCAGATTGGTTTGACAAGTCGTGAACGTATGGGCTGGGGTTGGTTATATGCCGATGATTTCGGTGTAAAAAATCAAAAAGTTGATTTGAATACCGGAAGACTCACAAGTGGTGATACCATCTATGTCCCTGAATATGCAGCAAAGATGGCGGTTGTAAATAATATCGTCAATAATGCATTCATTCGTGTGAATCAAACACTTTCTTCAAACAGTTTCTTTGAATTTACTGTATCATCAAACTCCAATAATAATGAAATTGGAAAGAGGATGAATTTTGATGATCCGGGTATCTTCGGAACAATCGAAGTGTATAAACCCCAGGATTTGTATCAACCACGTACAAACACAAAATCTGAATTCCCTTCAGAGTTGGTTGAAACATCCGATGGAGCCATTGATTGGTTCCAAAGTGCTCCCAGAACACAGCGCACTGCCGATGGATATTTGTTCCTTGATATTTATCAAAGAAATCCATTGACTGGATATATAGAAGATAATGCGAACTCCTCAAGCACTGATAACCCTTATGGTTTGCAAAGTTTCTTCAACAGACATGGCAATGAAAGAAACTTCGAATTCAGAAGTCAGAACTTCTTGCAATTTGATGGTTTCTATAATGCCAATATTGATGCAGGTGAAATCACCCATAATTTCAAAGCAGGATTTGAAGTCCGTTCTTATGAACTTCGCCGCCACAATAATTCATTGCCTTGGGATGGTAATCCATTCTTTGATATTTACACCGATGAATATGGCGGAAATATCTATAGCAAGAATGCAATCAATCCACAAGTTGTGAATGACAGAACAGGCAAGCCGATGAAGCCAATTGAGGCATCGGGATATGTTCAGGATCAGATCAAATACAAGGGTATTATAATCAATGCCGGTTTGCGTTTTGATATGACTAATCCAAATGCCATTTACAGGTCACAACGTTCCAATGTATGGTTGCCGATTTCATCCACTGAAGGATTCTCTGATGCAACTGTCAAGTTTCAGTTGAGCCCCCGTTTGGCCATCACATATCCTGTCACAGACCGCTCCATCTTCACATTGGCTTATGGCGTGTATTTCCAGATGCCAAACTTCAGCTATATGTATGATGGATTTAATACAGATCGTCTTCGTGGAAATACCATCGTTGGTAATCCGAACATGGAAGCTCAAAGAACGAATGCATATCAAGTATCATACAATCTTCAGCTGAGTGATGATTTTGCATTTGACTTGACAGCTTATTACAAAGACATTTACAATCAAGTTGGTATTCGCAATTTCCGCGTTGTTCCTGATAATTATCAAGAATATGCCGTTGCGGAATATGGTTCTGCTCGCGGAATTGAATTCACATTGCGCAAACGTCCAACAAATCACATTGGATTCAATATCAACTATACACTTGCATCTGTTTCAGGTACATCGTCAAGTCCTGAAAGTAATTATGCACTTCAACCCGATCCATATACCGGTCAGGTTACATTCCCACTTTCTGAATTCCCATTCAATTCAGATCGTCGTCATGTAATCAATGCCATCATTGATTTCGTATGGGGTAGAGAAGAAGGTATTGAGATTGCAGGCATGCATCCTATGGAAAACATGACCATCAGTTTCACCAACCGTTTCTTATCCGGCACTCCATATACACGTCAAGATCGTCGTGGTAATCCTATCGGCGAATTCAATGCTGAGCGTCAGCCTTCATTCTTCTCAACCGATCTTCGTATCACAAAAGCATTTATGTTGCAAGACTGGTTTGGAGAATCAATGGGTAGAACATCATTGCAAATCTTTGCCGATGTATTCAACTTGTTCAATCGCACAGATGTCGTAGCAGTATTCGCAAGAACACAAGATCCTGATAATGATGGTGATGTGCTTGATAGAATGCTTGGTGACTTTAGCCCTGTGATTTGGTATCGTGATGCGAATCTTTCAAATCCTTCATCTTTCCAACCAACTCAATATGACATCTATGGTGAGCGCTTGTATAGAGAGCAGGCGGACTTCAACAAAGATGGCATCGTGACACAAGAAGAGAAATATGAGTCGTACAAAGATTGGCGTGAAGATAGAATTGCTTTCCGTGGAAATTATCAAACTCCACGTTCAGCCTTCTTCGGAATGATGATTAATTTTTGATCCTAACAATTGAATGCACAAAAGGTGTATATATGTCAAAAACAATACATAAGATTACAATCTGGATTCTGCTTGTTGCAACAGCAACCGGAATCTCCTTCGCGAGAACGAAGGACGGATCAGTTGCCGGTAAAGGTGGGGATCAAACCCTAAGAGCCGTTAGCGGTACCTATGATTTGCAAAAAAACAGAGTGAGTAGAATTGAATTCTTCTCAACCAATTATGGTATCATCGGTCTTGATGTTGCCAATGGAGTCGGCGGTGGTAAATGGCCACGTGGATCCAATAATCAGTACATTTTCGGTGGCGGTATTTGGTTTGCCGCAAAAAAACTGAATCCGATTGGTGATACTGTGAAATTATGTGCCATCTCTTATAACCCCAATTCGGGTTTATCATGGATGGTACCGGGTCGTATTGATGACCAAGACTTGGTCAATGATGCTAGCCGCGAAAAATATCGTCTTTACTTTTCATCGGACTATCGTCGTTCTGACGGTTCTCCTGTGAAGCCTTCAGATGGAACTTCACCATGGCCTATTTGGGACGTGAGTGATAATCCCAATGAAGAATTGAGAAAAGATCGTTATTTCGGTGGATATGTTGATGCCATAGGTTCAAGAACATTAGATGCATATCCTAAGGGACCTGCATTCATTTCGGGCGAAGATATTTTCGCGACATTCAAAGACACAGATTTGAATCGTTATGAAGGTGGTGTTGGACGTCGTCGCAGTGAAGGATATCCAATGCGTCTGCAATATGAACAAATGATTTATTCATGGGGATTTGGTGATTATAGAGATTTCTTGTTCATCAAATATGCTGTGATCAATAAATCAAAAGACACATTGCGAGATTGTTGGCTAGCTCCTGCATTCGATATGGATATAGGTATTGCAGGTTCTTCAGCTAATTATGCAGCAAATGATAGAACACGTTTTTATGATGAAGAAGATACATTGAATATGGCTGTTCAGTGGTCACAAGGTAATCAAGGCGAAGCCGGTAAAGGTTTTGGGTATATTGGTTTCGACTTTTTGGAAAGTCCGGCAACATATCCTGCTCTGATTCCGGTTGATACTTTACCTGATCAGAATGGTCAAGACTCAGTGGTGTTCAAACTTGTTGGCGCAAGCCCCGACTCTGCAACATTCCTTCGTCGTGATAAAAGAGTATATACAAATCGTGAACAGTTAGGTCTCAAAACATTCCGTAACTGGGTTATTACCGATGATCCAAAAGAAAATGATCAACGTTATGATTTCATGGCTCTAGGCATCAAAGATGGTGATACACCTGCCGGTGATAAGCGCTTTTTGATGGCAACAGGGCCTTTCTCATTGCGTCCAGGCGATACTGCCAGAACAGTGGTTGGTCTGATCATGGCAAATACTCCTACAGGTAGTGATGCAACCGGCGCAACCGGTGATGTCGTCGAACTTGTGAAGCGCGATAAATTCGCTCAACGTGTATATGATGACAATTTCCGTACACCAACTCCGCCTGAACCTGCAAAAGTTAATTGGAGACCACTCAACAATGCAGTTATCGTTCAGTGGGATTCAACATCAGAATATTCTTATGATGATCTTGAGCGTGGCTTGGATTTCATGGGCTATCGCTTATATCGCGCACGCAGAACTGATTTGGATTCATTCGATATTGATACTCGCCGAAGCATCTCAAGAGGTCCATTTGGTTGGAAGCAAATCAGAGAATGGGCTATGCCAACCCCGTTTGTTAAATCCGTCAGCTCTCCTTCTTTGGATGATGCAGCACTTGCACCTGTATATGATTCATTCCAGGTTGTGCGTCAAATCGATTCATTCAATTATGAAGTGCGTCGATTCATGCAAGGTTCAACACGAAAGAATCCACTTGGTGCTGAGCCATGGGATACCTATTTCAAATCACTCAATGCAGGCGACAGAAAAGCATTGCTTTCCGGTGTATTGACAGTCAATCGTGCAGCAACGCAAACTCCACCACGTTGGAGAAACAATAATACACTCAGATGGCCAAATATTGTTATTGCCCCCGGAGATTCAGTATTTCTACCTGCAAATGTTCGTGTTGCAGCAACGGGAATTACCTCAAGCTTCACCAGAACAGATTCGGTTGATTATGCTATTTTCTATCCTGCTCTCATGTCATTGTTGCAACGCAATGCAGCAACACTCATTTTCCCTGATATCGAATCTTCAAAAGATAAGAGAGATCAAATAAGAAAAGAAGTGATTAGACCATATATGTCAAAGATCACCAATAATTCAATGTTCTTGGATAATGGTGATGATAATAATGATGGTAAAGTCGATGAAAATGAAGATATGACCAAGACAGAAAAGCTGCTCAATAATATTGACTACTATTATTGGCTCAGTGCATTTGATGAAGGTGATTATGTACAAGGCACACCAAAGAAATACACCTCAGGAATTGATGAGTTGAACATAGCACGAACCATGCCTTTGGCTGATGCCGCTCGCAATGGTGAAGGTGCCAAAATCCAAATTGTCAGTGCAGATACATCAAAACTTGGTGGATTATTCAATTTCAATTTCACAGTAAAGAATGAAGATCGCCTGAATCAATTGTTTGCTACAAATGGTGAAGGACATGAATTGGAAATTGAATTCCAACCAGAAGCATCTTTATTGTCCTATCCTTTGCCTTCGGCATCTTTCCAAAATCCACCTGAATATGGTATCTATGGCACTAAGATGATCATTCGTGATCTCACAACAGGAAAGGTACTCTTCAATGATGGTACATTGCTTGAATCCAATCCTTGTGCACTTGGATATCTCAATACATTCACGGAAAATGGTGCAACATTTGTATTTAGCGATACTTCAATAGTTGACTCAGTTTCAGGAAAAGAGGATTCATTTGGTGTACCTGATAACAGACAAAAGCGTTTGCGTCTGGGATCATTCTTGACCGAGCCATCTTGTTATAATGTGTCAGCAATCGAAGAGATGCAAAATGCATTCGACTTTGGTTTTGATTTTGCAATTCAACAGCATGGTGGCGTTCTTCGTTATGACACTGCTTATGCAAAGGTGCCAAGCAATGCAAATACCAATATCGTATTTCCATCACAAGATCTGTTCCCATTTGTCGGCGCAGATCCTATTTTGGATACAGTTCCCGGTGCTTATCCTACAACAACTGTCCCAATACAAAATGTAGCTAATTCGATCGGACTATTGGCCGGTAAAATTTACAATAATGGACCTGGCATGTTTGAAGTAACATTCAAGCCAGGTGGAAAAGAAACATTGAATGTTCAAGTAGGTTCAGCATTGACTCCAAAATCCTTTGAGGTAGATTATTTGGATATTGAAGTTCGTGACTTGTATTCCTATAATCGTCCTGCACAACTCAATTCTCAAGATTCAGTTGCTGTTACCTATAGCCAGAATCTATCAAAATGGATTGACCCCTCGGCCGTAAGAACCTCAATGCCAAATGCAAAGAATGTTCCACTTGGATCATTTGGTTTTGCCGCTGCCGGTTATGTCAATGGGAAGAATACAGCAAACTCAGTATCAACCCGTCGAGATCAAACAGCGGGGCTTGTTGGACAAGGACGCTATTATCTATCAGCAGTGAATGGTCAAGATCGCATTGACTTTGTTCATACATTGAATGTTAATGGTAATTTCTTTGGATTGGACTTTGTCAATAAGGGTTATGCTGCAGATACACGTTCAAAATTGTGGGATACCGCTGCTGTTAGTCCATCGCAGGACTTCCAAGCAGGAGACAAAGTGTACTTTGGTACATTTGGTGGTGCGAAAGGATTCCCATTACCCGGTGCAAAAGTAAGAGCGAAAGTCATCCCTTCAGTTCCAACTCTTGAACAGTATACTGACAAAATGTTGGAAGACGTCAAAATCGTGCCTAATCCATACTATGTCAGTCATCAGTCACAACGTTCACCTTATGATGCAAAGATTTTCTTCACTCGTTTGCCAAAAGAGTGTAAAATCACCATCTATACACCTTCAGGTGAAGTGGTTCGAACATTGACACATAGTGAATTGTCAAATGAAGGCAATGATCGTTATGGAATGCAAGTGTGGGATCTTCTCACAAGTAATCGTCAGCGCGTAGGTTCATCTGTTTACATTGCACAAGTTGAAACACCGAATGGTGCAAAGACATTCATCAAGTTTGCAGTTGTTGTTGGTGGATTCCGCGTGATTCCAGAATAAATTGATAGAACTCGGACCGATGCCATTCATCGGTCCGAGCTCATTGATACAACTTAACATAGAAGATTCAACAGGAGTATATCCATGAAATGTATGAAACACTTTTTGGCGCTGGCAGTCTGCTTTATGACATTGCCATCCATGATGGCCGAAGACAATGTCTCTGGTTCCTCAGGTGGTGAGTTCAAAAAAGTAGGAGCTGCTGGAGCTCAATTTTTGAAAATCGGGGTTGGGGCCAGAGGAAATGGTATGGCAGGTGCTTATAGTGCATTGGCCAATGATGTCACAGCCATGTATTGGAACCCTGCAGGTATTGCCGACATCAATGGCATGGCAGCTAATATTTCCTATACACAGTGGTTTGCCGGCTTCTCTCATAATTTTGCCGGTTTGGTTCTTCCTCTGGGAGATTCTTATAGATTAGGTGTAAGCTTGACATCTTTCTCTAGCGGTGAAATCCCTATCACGACATTGGAAAAAGCAGAAGGAACCGGAGCATCATATAGCATATCCGACTTCGCTTTGGGCGCATCCTTTGCAGGCTATATCACAAATGAATTTGCCTTCGGGATGACATTCAAGTATATCCAAAATTCTTTTGCATCATTGGGATCCAGTGGAGTTGCATTTGATGTTGGAACAGTGTACAAAACAGATTTTAAAGATACACGTTTATCTTTCAGCATCTCAAATCTTGGTGGTCAACAAGCATATTCCGGTGCTGATTTGAATCGCCAAGGAAAATTGATCAATGAATTGTCTGCCAGTCCATTGGATCAACAATTATTGACCAATCCATTTAATCTTCCATTGATTTTCCGTGCAGGTGCATCAACAGATGTTACTGCAATTATTCAAGGTGTAGATAAATTGGATGCTGATGCAGATCACCGTTTGCTTGCAGCCGTCGAATTTGAAACATTGTCCGATACACCGGAAATGTTTACAATTGGTGCGGAATATACATGGAATAATATTTTATCCATCCGCGGTGGCTATAAGCTTGGTCATGATTCATTCAACTTTGCCGGCGGTGTTGGTTTCAAATATGTTGGCGAAGGTTTCGATGGCCAAATTGATTATTCAGTAAATCCGGTCCAGAATATTGGGCTAGTCAATCGTTTATCCATTGGAATGCGCTTGGAATAATGTGACATTCCTTCGCCGATTGGCATGATAAATTGAACAACAACAATGCCGTCGGGTTTTCCTGACGGCATTTTTTTTACTATCATGAAAATATTACCCTCGATCATATTCTGCTGTTTGCTTTGCTTCCAATCGCTCTATGCGCGCAATGTGAACATTGCCCTCGATATTCTACAATATCAAGGTATCGATTCATTGACTGAATGTCGATTGGTGTATTCGCTTCCTGATACATCTCTGAGATATATACCAAGTTTGGAAGGTTATGTCGGGTCCTTATACATGAAAGTCATTTGTGTAAACACCATCACAAAAGACTCTCTTTTCGAAGAATGGATTGTCGACAATGTATCGCAACATCCTGTTGTCATGCATGAACGCAATCTTATCGGTGCTAAGTCCGTATATCTCAAACCTGGAAATTATTCCATCGGCATTATTGCCATCGATATGCATGATAGTACTGCTCTTTCATCGGTAAGATTAACTCTCCCGATTAGAAGGATGAATCAATCAAGAATGCATATGAGCGATATCATGACTGCACATCGAATTGAGCCTCTTGCAGACTCATCAAAAGCGATGTGGTCTGCACAATTGCAAAGAAATGGTCTACTTCTTATACCAAATCCCGGATTGGAATGTGTTGGTACTGATCCCGTGCTTAATCTCTATTCAGAACTTTATTCTTGCTTGCCAAATGATTCACTGAATATTCAGTATACTATAAAGGATGCCGCTCAAAGAGTTCTTGCTGAAATACCACTTAGCAAAATGGCTACCGGCGAGGCAATCGTTGAAACTGTATCGCTTCCGCTTTTGGGCTTGCCAAGTGGTGTGTATACAGTGCATATGAAGTATCATGGAGTTAAAAGGACAGACACTGTATCAAATATGAAACGATTTTATATTGTCAATCCTGAAATGCCTCCTGAATTGGCCAATACATTTTCTGAAGATGAGATGTTTCAGCAAAGTGAATTCTCGACATATTCAGAAAAACGAATTGAAGAAGAATATGAGAAAGCACTATGTCTCTCAAATTCACAAGAACAATCATTGTGGTCAGCGCTCGGGGATGTGACTGCAAAGCAGAAATTTATGTTTCGTTTTTGGAAAGAAAGAGATCCAAATACAGATACACCAATCAATGAAAAATTGGAGGAATTCAGAAAATCAATTTCTTATGCAAATACTTATTTCACGAACCCCCAATTTAAGGAAGGATGGAGATCTGATCGAGGAAGAGTATTACGTAGATATGGTCCTCCAACGCAAGTTGACAGAAAATATATGGGAAATTCAGTGCGCCCTTATGAATCTTGGTTTTATGCTGAAATACAAGGTGGTGTCTATTTTCATTTTGTTGATGTGCGGGATATCAATAATCACATACTTGTTCATTCCACTGCAATCAATGAACCACGTAATGACAATTGGTTCAATGAATATGTAAACACCGATTCATTCAATTCCGGAAGTGGCAGGGAATTCATACGATGATATCTCATTATGCACTTCTGATTATTCTTCGTATTACAGGATACTTAAGCGCTGCCGTCCCCCATGGGATACGACAAAAATCAGGGTATATCCTTGGCAGGCTCCTCATGGCTTTATCGTCATCAAGAGTAGCGCTCACTCGCGAAAATATCATCAAAGCTTTCCCAGAAAAAGATTCCACTTTTCATGAAGATGTATTATATGGTAGTTATGCTAATCTTGGGACTGTATTACTTGAGATCGCAGCAATGTATTTCATGAGTAATCAATTGATAGCTTCGAAGATGTCATTTA
>SXZI01000093.1 GCA_005788035.1 Bacteroidota bacterium | reverse complement strand
TCCATGATGATACGTTTTGCTCGCTCACGCAATTTCGCATTTGTCAATTGCAAATCCACCATGATATTTCCATAACTTTTACCTAATCTTATCATGGATGCGGTTGTAAGCATATTGAGAATCATTTTTTGTGCAGTTCCACTTTTCATGCGTGTTGATCCTGCAATCACTTCGGGTCCAACTTGTGGAGCAATAACGATTTCCGCATTCACTCCGAGTTCATGCAATTGTTCTCTGGAATTGGTGGTCACCAAAATTGTATGACATCCCATGAAAATTGCTTTGTCCAGAGCGCCACGCACAAATGGTGTTCTTCCCGAGGCAGCAATTCCGCAAATCACATCTTTGTGATTCACATTATTTACAACCAAAGCTTGTGCGCCATGTTCGGGTGAATCTTCCGCTCCTTCTTGTGCTTTAAAGATTGCCTTTTCACCTCCGGCTATGATTCCTTGAACCATTCCGGGTTCTGTTCCAAAAGTTGGAGGGCATTCCGATGCATCAACTATACCGAGTCTTCCACTTGTTCCGGCACCCACATAAAACAATCTTCCACCAACTTTGAATTGTTCCGTGATGATATCCACTGCCTGTGCTATATTCAATAATTCATCTTTTACAGCATTGGCTACCATTGCATCTTCACTATTGATCAATTGCAATATTTCCATCGTGCTCATGAGATCGATGTCACTTGACTTTTGATTTCTTTGCTCGGTGGCAAGATTCGATATTTCTTTGAAGAGAGATGTCATGAATTAATGTCTTGCGGCACCACCATCAACATTGATGGTTTGTCCGGTAATGATTCCGGATGCCGGCAATGAAAGAAATGCCACGAGATTTGCAATGTCTTCCGGTTCATCCGGACGTTGCACTGCCTGTTCGGGGAGTATATGTTCAAGAATTGTTTTTGACAAGCGCACATCAGACGGTCTTTGCGTTGCAGTCAAACCAACTGTTATTGCATTGATTGTGATTCCATGTTTTCCAATTTCTGATGCAAGTGATCTTGTGAATCCAATCACGCCCATTTTTGCTGCGGCATAATGCGACAGAAATGGTGTTCCTAACCATACGGTATTTGAAGACAATGTCACGATTCTTCCAAAATTTTTTGCCTTCATTGTTGGTAACACTGCTTGCGTCACAAGAAACAAACTTGTCAGATTGATATTCATCATCATATTCCACTGTTCATGGGTGATGAGTTCAAGCGGTGCTTCATCATACATTCCAACATTGTGCACGAGAATGTCAATAGTGCCGAATTCTTTTAGTGTTGCATCAATCAATGCTTTTACATCTTCGGCTTTCGTGCAATCTGCTTTTACGGTAAGCGCCCTTCCTCCGGCTTGCCGTACCTTTTCAGCTGTTTCGCTTGCATCTGCAAGGTCTGCTATCACCACGATAGCACCTTCTTCGGCCAGGCGTTCGCAGAAGGCACTTCCATTTCCAAAAGCAGCACCGGTCACTATTGCGACTCGATCTTTCAGACCATGTTCAAATTCATGTATTTTCATTCTTTCCTTTTACATTATGCTCTAGGATGAGCTTTTTGATATGCTTGTTTTAATCTATCAACTGAGACATGCGTATACACTTGCGTTGCAGACAATGAGCTATGTCCGAGCATTTCACTCACTGAACTGATATCAGCTCCATTGTCCAGCAAATGTGTTGCAAATGTATGTCGCAATACATGCGGACTTTTCTGCGGTGATTCCGTCACTGGATTCATCGCTCTTCTGATTATTCTGTACACGACTGAGGGATTCATCATTTTTCCTCTATCGCTTAAAAACACTTTTCCATCAGGCTTTGCTGTATCGAGGGAAGTCAAATATGACCTCATGGCAATATATGCTTCCAATGCTTCTATGGCTTTACCACCAATCGGAACAATTCGCTCCTTTTTACCTTTTCCCATCACTCTTACCGTTCCCGCATGCATATCCAGATCTTGCATGGGAAGCTGTATGAGCTCGCTCACTCTTAATCCGGAACTATATAACAATTCCGCAATTGCTATGTTTCTAGCTCCGCCGGGCGAAGAGGGATCAAAAGAATCCATCAATGATTCAATTTCTCCGGACTGCAAAAATGAAGGCAGCTTCTTTTCCGCTTTCGGCGTGGAGACGATCGCTGCGGGATTGCGATCGATCCACGATTGCCGAAAAGCGAATTTGAAGAATGACTTTACAGCGGCTATTTTCACTCTCAAAGACTTTTTAGAAAGCCCACGATCATGAAGATATCCTAAAAATGGTCGTATATCAGCCGGTTCTATGGCATTTATATCTGGATTTACGCCATATTCTGATTTAAAATAGTCCAGAAACTCCATAAGCGCAAAACGATAGGTTTCAATCGTATGCGGAGAATATCCTTTCTGCAATTCACATGCCGAAAGGAATTCCTGAACTGCCTGTTCATATACTTTATTCATTATTAATCACAAGGGAATGAGTCATTTATCCCTCAAAAATCAAGCCATGAATACGGTCCGGATGACAATTCTGGAGGGTCTCCCCCGAATTTCGCATATTGCGTCCTAGAATATCACTTTGGAAAACAGATCATGTCAGACAAATTTCAGTTGCTTGAAACCCTCCGAAAAGAAGCCATGCTGGGTGGTGGTGAACAAAAAATAGCCGAGAGGCATAAAAAAGGAAAATTAACCGCGAGGGAGCGACTTCAGATCCTACTTGATCCTGATTCTTTTGAAGAAATGGACATGTTCGTTCGACATCGTTCCACAAATTTCGGACTTGAATCAAATCGACCTCTTGGCGATGGCGTCATCACCGGGACGGGGCGCATTCATGGTAGAACCGTTTGTGTGTTTTCTCAGGACTTTACCGTGTTTGGTGGTTCGCTTTCAGAAACACATGCGGAGAAAATTTGCAAAATCATGGATCTCGCCATGAAGATCGGTGCACCTGTGATTGGTATCAATGATTCAGGTGGTGCGCGTATTCAAGAGGGGGTTGTATCTCTTGGTGGTTATGCTGACATATTTTTACGCAATACATTGGCAAGTGGTGTCATCCCACAGATCAGCGTGATTCTTGGTCCATGTGCGGGGGGCGCGGTCTATTCTCCGGCAATCACTGACTTCGTATTCATGTCGAAAGGAAGTTCTTACATGTTTGTCACCGGACCGAATGT
>SXZI01000092.1 GCA_005788035.1 Bacteroidota bacterium | reverse complement strand
ATTATTAGAACAGAAAATATGAGTCATAAAATCATACCTACATTGAGATTCACAGAATCATTGTTCCGTCAGTATATGCTTCCCACTTTGGTCATTGTTCAGGACTTAATGATTGGATTCTCCCCCACGCTTCGATTCCTGCTTGGAACTGTGTTTAAGAGAATGGGATCATTTCTTGATAAACTTGAATTATGGTATGATGCGAATTTGAGCGAAGGGTTTTTCCGTGAGAACATGACTTACCATACATATCTCATACAAGTTCAGGATCAACAGTGAAATGCGCATATATGATATCGACCATCATCATTGCTTTGTACCAAAGTCTCATGGCGCAAGATATGCTGAGAAGCACACCGGATTTTGCTGAACTGCGAGTGCATGATATTTCATTGAATGAAACCCCTGCTCCATCTCCTTATATCGCTCCTTCGGAATTCACTTATGCCGGATTTCAACGTACCACATTAATGGGTACGCCCCCATTCCGAGAAACAACGATTAAAACAACACCCTTTGCAGTACTGACTGGTACTTATGTCGCAGCTATCACGGCATTGCATATTTATCAAGTGAATACCATTTGGGACTCCACAACTTCATTTCGCATAATAGAAGATGGAGATTATGGATTATATGTCGATAAATTGGGTCATGTTTGGGGTGGATATGTGAATGCTTATATCCTATCGGAGTTCCTTATGGGTTCTGGCCTCAATCATGATGCCGCTACTCATTGGGGAGCTGCAATGTCTTTTGCTTATCAATCATATGTTGAGGTGCTAGATGGTTTTGGTACCAATTGGGGCTTCTCACCATCAGACATGTATTCAAATATGCTTGGACTGACTTTTTTTCTGGGACAGCATCATGTTCCATTTTTGCAGAATTTCACACCAAAAGCCAATTATATTCCTCCCTCTTGGTATGGTTCAAAACAAAGAGATCAGTCATCATCTTTCATTGATGATTATAGTGGATACACCTTCATGCTGAGCGCGAATGTACATAATCTGTTACCCAAAGAACTCGATTCATATTGGCCGGATTGGTTGAATATAGGAATTGGTTACACGGCCAGAAATCTCACATATAAAAATGGTGACAGAAAATACTTGATCGGATTCGACATTAATCCTGCAATGGTGTTACCTGATGGTGGAAATCATTGGAATTGGTTCAAACAATCTTTGAATTTCATTTTACTTCCTTTACCGATGTTGGAATTAAGTCCGGACGGACCTCCTGTGTTTCGTTTGATGTACCCATTCCATTTTTCAATAGGTTCTATTCATTTTTAGGAGAGTGCAATAAACAGTTGAATAGCTCGTTTTAACAACTCGCTTCGTTTTTGGGGATGAAATGGTCTCGACGGGGTGAATGCAGTACGAAGAAGCATGCCGAGCTACGCTGGTGGAGCTCGTTAATACAACTGGCGAAATCATATGTGGCAACACTATGAACTACCGTCTAGCTGCCTAATCAATACGATCTAGGTGCTGACCATCCGACCATCGTTCGCTCCTTGGCGATGAATCGGGTGTCATTTTAGAGGAGCTGCTTTTTGGACATTGAGTTTGTACCAAAATTAAGACCACTACTCATCGTGCAATAGGCCTGTCTTTCGGCGTACGATTGCATTAAATTCATTGAATGACTGAGCATGGAGAGGCTTCGACTTCAGCACTTCGGACGCGGGTTCGACTCCCGCCATCTCCACATATTCATCCGCATGATAGGGTTCATGCGGATATTTTTTTTAAAAGGGATATCATGAAAAGAAATGGGATTGTTAATCTTGTACGTTTATGGTTGAAAAAGTCGTTTGGTACTCAGCTTAGTGCCAAAGAAATTATACCGAGAAATTACTTTCATGCATTGCAGATGAATTCATTTCGCATTGACTTGGCTGAAGAATGTGAAATAGATCATATATGTGATACATTAATTGGATTCATCGTTCTACCAATTGATGAGCAATATGAATTCATCGACAATCAGACAATGCTGCATATAATCAAAGATTGGCTTCCATCCGGAATCGTAGACTACAAATCTATAAAGGTGGGTAGTTGCGTTAGGGGATCATATATATCGGATTCAGGCGAGATCTTCAATGAACGATCAATAACACTGATAGTACATGATTCTTCAATTGAAGAATTGATACATTGTGCGGAGGAATTAAAAATACATATAGGTTGCAATCTGATTCTTATCAAGTTACATAATTCGCCAAAGATGTTTGGCGTCTGACATTCGGCAAAATGTCTTCTTGATTATGTATACAAATGCTGTTATATAAACGTATGTATGCGATTTTCATCAATGACTTAGTACTTTCATGAATTCAAGTAATTGATTGAACAGTGATTTGGCATCATTGTATAAATCATCATTATTCTTCATTGACTCAAGCATTGGTTGCATGTCCAAAGTAGCAATGTATGTTTTGCCTTGTTCCTCATATGTGGAAATTCTGCAAGGCATCAATGTTGAAAATATAGGATGTTGAGTAAGCATTCTCGAAGCCATGGAAGCTCTACAAACTTCATAGGTATATGCTTTGCGTTCTATAGGAAAACCCTTTTCATCCAATAATGTGTGAAAATCATAGAAATGTAACAATGAAAAACCAGCCTCAGCAATCTTGTTTTGCAAAGTATCATGGATTATTGCAATTGAATTAGATGATTCGTAAACTATAAACATATTAAATCCAATTATAGTAATAATAAAAATACCGCTGCAGCAGCTCCACTCATTCTACCTCCATTCGTTGTTGCAATGATGGTTCCTGAAGGTGAATTTCCTTTTCTTATCTTCTTACCATCAATGTATGCGATGATTTTACCACTTGAAGAATTCCCTTCTCTAACAACATTTCCAACAACGGTAGCGATTATCTTGCCTGATGGTGAATTTCCACGTCGAATGCGTTCCCCATCAATCGTGAGGACTATTTCGCCTGAAGGTGAATTCCCTCTTCTAATTTTAGTATTATCCATATTTAGAATGATCTGGCCGGATGAAGATTGTCCCATTCTCATTACTTGAGCATCAAGTTCAATAATTGAACAAGTACACAAGAAGAGTAATATCAAAAGTATATTATTCATGGTCATATTGCATAAAGTTTAGAATAAAGGACATAAGTTCTTTTTCACATTTGAGAAATCCATGATCAGAACTTGGAATTGACTGAATTCCATTTAGTAAGATGATGAATCCGTCATGTGATTGTTTATTGAAAAACATGGTAGCATATGCCCCGTTTGCTCTACCGATATGACCAATATATTGTTTTTCAGTCCCATTGATTGCATCTTTTCCGGGGGTATTGGTCAGTATCTGCGCTCCAAGTCCCCATGATTGAAAAAGACCATTGAATTGATTTCTTGAATTATGTGTACCAATCCTCCATGTTTCGGAGAACATTGCTTCTTTCATCGATAATGAAAGCAATGTATCAGTAGAAAGTAGATTTCTTATCAGTATCGCCAAATCATTGGCTCGTATACGTAATCCGGCTTGTGGAGAAAACCGAAATGGATTATGCCCCGCCTTATATGAAGTTAGCGGCTTATAGACTTGTGCATATGGTTTTGTCAAGGCATCTCCTTCTGCAATCCATTTGTTTTTGACATAGCGATACTGAGTTGCAATCACTCCATTTTCTGGTATGTCTTGTAATGTATATCCAGCATGTATATTTACGGGAAGAAATATATGTTTCTGCATATATTCAGCAAATGAATCACCAGAT
>SXZI01000091.1 GCA_005788035.1 Bacteroidota bacterium | reverse complement strand
GTTGGTTGGGGGTTCAAATCCCTCTGGGCCCACTCTTCCTTCTGCATCATACAGGAAATAATCATGAATGCAGCCACTCCCTCCTATTGCGCATATGTTCTTCAAGAACATTGTTCACCTTTGCATGTGGAATATCACGACACAGAATATGGTTATCCATTGGATTCAGACAATGCTTTGTTTGAACGATTAAGTTTGGAAATCAACCAGGCAGGATTATCGTGGCTAACCATTCTCAAAAAACGACATCATTTCCGTGAAGCATTCGAGGGTTTCGATATAGCCACTGTAGCAGAATATACGGATCACGATATTGATCGACTTCTGCAAGATGCATCCATCATAAGAAATAACTTGAAAATCAGGGCGGTGATACACAATGCAATCATCATCAGATCATTGCAGCAAGAGCATGGATCATTTATGAAATGGCTGGACAAACATCATGCTTTTTCGAGAGAAGAATGGACAAAACTCTTCAAAAAAACATTCAAATTCACCGGTGGCGAAATAGTCAATGAATTTCTCATGAGCACGGGTTACTTACAAGGTGCCCATCAAGAAAATTGCCCTGTTTATGAACATATACTCACATTATCACCTCGTTGGAATATCTTGAATCGACGTTAAAAGCAATCATTAGAAAGGGCAATAATCTACTTGTATGGATATTTTTCAGCAAGATTTAGCATTCTGCTGAATTCTCTGCCAATGAAATTCAAAACAATTCAGCATTTTTGTATAATATAAAAAGTGGGGCCAATCGTCTAAACCCCTCATTTCTCATACTTTAGGACAAGCGTACCTCATGAGATACATCATTGTAACACTCGTTGGTATCTTTTACTCCCTCTGTGCTTTTGCACAGAACCAAAAATCACAGGTCAAAAAATTTGAATTTGGTCTCTATACCGGAGTGAACTATAATTTCCATGCACCGAGCTTTTCAACATCAGGTGGAGGAAATTATACACTTTCAAGTACTTCCATGGGTTTTCATGGCGGAGGTTTTGTTGACTATAGTTTAGACAAAACTTTTCGATTGACTGGAAGACTGGGAATCCATGGTATGGGAGCAGAATTGATTGAAGATTTGGGAAATAATTTGTTGAATACGCTGACAGCCAATATCACCATGTTGGAAATATCCACTGGCGTAAAATTCATGGATCTCTTCAATGATAGTCCGGCATATATTCTTACCGGATTTGAATATGGTTCACGCTTAACAAGTGAATACTCCGAAAATCTTGCTAGCAATCCAGTTTCATCTACAGCATATAGCACTATTCCTGGTACAAATGACAGATTGGCTTTGTATGTCGGTGCGGGCATTCCAATGAAAGCTTGGAATTACACAATCACACCAGAAGTGACATATCGCAAATCTTTGGGGGATTTCAGCTCGGATCTCTCGCCATGGGGATTAGATCAATTGCGCCTCGGTGTTTCAATCACACTTGGACCAAGCTCCAAAATAAGTGGGCCTCCAGAAAAAACCATCACAAATGCAGCAAAAGTAGAAGTTGGGTATTATGATGATGCCGGTGACTATCGCATTTTGGAATCTGGTTTGACCGTTGAAGATATTCAATATTCCGAAATGTATCCATTTGTGCCATTTGTGTTTTTTGGACTAAACAGTGAGAAACCGGATCCTGCATTGCAAAGGACAAATAGTGGTGATGCTCGTGGACAATTTTCTCTAGAAACTTTGCCACAAGATGCTATTGAAATCAATAAAAGAACAATGGATATCATCGGACTTCGCATGCGAGGAAATCCTGATGCAACATTAAGCCTCATCGGTTCTATTGACGGAAAAGCCGAATCCAAAAAAGGATTGGCACTGAGAAGAGCTGAAAATGTCAAATCATATTTGACAACCAATTATGGTATTGATGCAAATCGGATCGCAACAACTTCAAAGGTATTGCCCGATGTACCTACCGCAAAAAATCTCAAAGATGGTATGAGCGAAAACAGAAGAGTCACATTCAAATCTTCTCATTTTGACATCCTTGAACCTATCACAATCCGTGGAGATGAAAGTCGTTGGACAAAACCGGAATTGATTGAATTCCGCCCAAAAGATTTTGATAGTACTGCAGTAAATACCTGGACGCTGAATATTTCGCAAGCAGGTCGTTCTTTGAAAGATTTGGCAGGAGCAGGCACACCCACTCCTCAGCGCTGGGTTATTCGCCCCAATGAGCTATCCAATTCACAGGTCCCAATTGATTACACTCTATCGACAGTAAACAATAATGGTACCACATCAGCAGTGAACGGTTCAATCCCTGTAGATTATAGTTCAAGCATCAAGCAATCCGTTGAATCCAAACCCGATATGGTTGTCACGAAATTCTCATTGATTTTGTTTGATTTTGACAGAGCAGAGATTTCACCCGAGAATGCTGAAATTCTCAAGAATCGCGTGGGACCTGTCATCAAAGGAAATTCAGTAGTTAAAATCATTGGTTATACAGATCGCATTGGAGCTCCAGTTTATAATCGTTCTTTGGCTTTACAAAGAGCAGATGCAACAAAGGCAATTTTGGAAGAAAAATCCCCCGATGCGCAATATGAAGTTGCAGGTCGCGGTGAAGATGTTGAAATTTTCGATAATGGTATCCCAACAGGAAGAGTGCTCTCCAGAACTGTACAGATTTTTGTTGAAACTCCAAGAAAATAATTCGGCAATCAAATCTTTTTGACCGGCGAGAGGGCATCCCTCTCGCCGGTTTTGTTTCTTAGCAAATCCATTCATGAAACAGTTGAATGATTCACATCCTGCAATGTCGTGCATCGGAAATTTGACATCCGACGAATTATCGACATCACTATCCGCTTTGGGTTTTCCTTCCTATCGCGGAAAACAGGTATTTCATGCATTGTATGCAAGAAAGTATGATGCTCCCTTCTCTTTTGAAACAATCAGCACAATACCCCTGGAATTAAGGCAAATATTAACATCTCATTTTGGGGAAGATCATCATGCTGTTCAATTGAAAGAATTGCATGAATCAGAGGATGGCACAAAAAAAATGCTCTTCACTTTATTGGATGAAACAGCAATTGAAACTGTTCTCATTCCAAGCGAAATGTTGAATGAAGAAGGATTGCCCAAAAGACGTACATTATGCATTTCTACCCAAGTAGGCTGTGCCTTAGGTTGTGCATTTTGTGCAACCGCAACATTGAAACTCAAACGAAATCTTGCAACCTCTGAAATCGTCGGTCAATATATGAGGGCCCGTGAGATATGTTCCACGGATATCACCAACATCGTTTTCATGGGTATGGGTGAACCAATGCTCAATTATGATCATGTGATGAAAGCTGTTGATATTCTCACGCATCCGGAAAGCGGACTTATCAGCCCAAAGTATATCACATTGTCAACCGCGGGGATTGTCCCTGGAATCATCCGTCTTGCCGATGAACAACGTTCAATAAAATTAGCATTGTCATTACATGGAACAACACAGGGTCAAAGAGAAGCTATCATGCCCATCGCAAATAAATATTCTCTGAAAGAGCTCGGTGATGCATTGGAATATTATTATCGCAAAACAAAGAAACCGGTGACATTCGAATATATTTTATTTGATGGATTCAATGATACACAAGAGGATGTGATGCGTTTGGCTAAATTGACGAGAAGAATTCCTTCAAAAGTGAATGTTATACCTTTTCATACGATAGAATTCACTGCTCCTGAAGGAATTTCAGCATCGCTTAAACCGGCACCCGAACAAACATTTCATGCATTCATAAAAGCATTGAGACAAGAAGATGTAACCGTGATGATTCGTTCATCAAGCGGATTGGATATTGATGCCGCATGCGGTCAATTGGCTTATTCTCATGCTGGCGGCAGTGCTGGAGTCCTGTGATGATTCTACTCATCTTGATATCACTCATTGCCTGCATGACATTCCAATCTTTTGCGGAAGAAGATAATTTCACCAATCGCATATTCAATTCAATCAAGCTTGGGAAAGATCAAGCTTATCGCATGCGACTTATCAATGGCGATATCCTCACAGGCAGATATAAAGAAAAAGGTGACAATACAATTCGTGAAGATTCAGCGATCATAGAGTCAATTGTGATGAAAACAATGATGGGTGACATAACTCTTTATTCTGATGAGATTCTTCACATTGCCATGATTGACGATGCTTATCGACATTCCTCTTCATTGTATGTTATGCCAACAGCGGATGCAATCAAAGACAATGTTTATTGCTCTCTGACACAATTGGTATTTGTACAAGCCGGATTCGGATTCGAGAATATCTCTGTCAATGGCGGCATCACCCTGATTCCGGGAATGTCATTTGAAGAGCAAGGAAAACATTTGAATGTGAAGTATACATTCTATGAAGAAAAACAAGATATTGTCCCCGGACATTATACCTTGGCCGGAGGTTACTCACTCATCTATGCAAATACAGCGAATCTTTTGCAACATGCATACATGGTGGGTTCATTTCATATGCCACGCACAACATTAACGACTTCTCTGTTTTTTAAAACAGGTTCAGATGATGTCTATGATGCAAGTGCAGGCCGCTG
This sequence comes from Bacteroidota bacterium, assembly GCA_005788035.1. Classification (GTDB taxonomy): domain Bacteria; phylum Bacteroidota; class Ignavibacteria; order Kapaibacteriales; family UBA961; genus UBA961. The sequence continues at coordinate 17,639 of SXZI01000091.1, read as the reverse complement.
GGGATCAGGAATCATCCGATTCAGCAATGGATCTTTGGGTTTTGGATTGGGATTGGATATCTCCCTAACTGCAAGGCATGATACAAAAGTACTTGCTGAATTGTGGTGTGCCGACATCATGCGTCCAAAAAATTCAGCCGGTTTTTTGGGTTTACGATTAAGCAATGATCGTTATTCCATGGACGCGGGTTTGGCCATGTTCACTGCACCGGCAATCATACCGGCAGTGAAAATTCAGTGGCTGCCATTTCATTGAGGAATGAATGTGAGAAGTTTGACTATACTTGGATCAACTGGTTCCATAGGAACACAAACTCTGGATATCATCAGACAATTCAGAGATGATTTCTCGATCAATTTTCTTACAGCAAACACACGCATAAAAGAATTGGAGGAGCAGACTCGTGAATTTTCACCTAAAGGCGTGGCAATCAGCGATGAAGCTTCTTGGAAAGAGTTCAAGCAGCATACAACATTTAAAGGGGAAATTCTTTGTGGTGAAGAGGGAGTAATCGCCGCTGCATGCCATGCTGATAATCATATTGTAATGCAAGCACTCGTTGGCTTTAGTGGCGTGCTTCCAACATTGGCAGCCATTGAACAAGGTGCTACAATCGCACTTGCAAACAAAGAGACGCTCGTTAGCGCAGGCTCTATCGTCATGAATTCTGCCAGGGAAAAAGATGTTTCTATTTTAGCAGTTGATAGCGAACATAGCGCGATTCTTCAATGTATGGCTGGCGAAGAACGCTCAATGATAGATAAGATAATCCTTACCGCTTCGGGTGGGCCATTTCGTGAATTGGATTCCGAATCATTCGAAACAATAACACGTGAACAAGCATTAAAACATCCAAATTGGGTGATGGGACAAAAGATTACTATTGATTCCGCCACACTCATGAATAAAGGCTTCGAAGTGATAGAAGCACATTGGTTATTTGATCTTGCGCCTGAGAAAATCGACGTGGTCATTCACCCTCAGAGCATCATTCATTCACTTGTGCAATTTGGAGATGCATCCGTAAAAGCACAATTGGGTACTCCTGATATGCGAGTACCGATCATCTACGCTCTGTTCCATCCCGAAAGAAGGCATGCGGATTTACCCAAACTTGATCTTCTCACTGCGGGTAATCTATCATTTTTCAAACCCGATACCGGTCGTTTCCCTTGCTTGCAGCTCGCCTATGAAGCAATGAGTAGAGGAGGCACAGCACCTGCCATACTCAATGCGGCAAATGAAATCGCTGTTCAGGCCTTTTTGGAAAACAAGGCAAGATTTCTACAAATACCCCAAATTATTGAAGCAACATTGCAAACAATGAACATTGTGGACAATCCAGACATAGCGCATATCAATGCCGCTGACAAGGAAGCCAGGAATATTGCTCGGGCTTTATTACAATAAATCCAAGTACCATTAGTCAAACAAAGATGACTTCCGCGTTTATTTGGGGATTGCCTTTCATAATCCGATATTTGCATGTCATGATTTTCCAATTTTCCAGAGGCCGCCATACTCCTTGAGACCATGTTTTCCCTTTTAGACAGCATCAGCAGTCGATGAGTGCGAATGTTTGCATGTATCAAGGAACAATGGAGTTTAGAAAATGGAACAATCAAAAAAACGCATACTCTGGATCGATGACGAGATCGATCTACTCAAACCGCATATTATTCTGCTCAATCAGCGTGGCTATGATGTAGAGACAGCCACAAATGGTGAAGATGCCATTGAACTAGTCACAAATCAACCCTTCGACCTTATTTTTCTCGATGAATCCATGATGGGAATGTCCGGACTGGAAACTTTGTCCGTATTGAAGGATATAGACCCCTCAATGCCAGTGGTGATGGTTACAAAGAATGAAGCCGAATCATTGATGGAACAAGCGATCGGAAGAAAGATTGATGATTATCTCACCAAACCGGTAAATCCTGCGCAGATTCTGGCTGCATGTAAGAAATTTCTTGAATCAAGAAGAATTGCCGAAGAAAAAATTACACACGATTATCTGCAGGGTTTTTCTGAAATAGCAAGACGATTGCATGGATTTATGGACTGGTCTGATTGGTTGGATGTATATCAGAAATTGGTTCACTGGAGCATTGAATTAGACTTGCATCCGGAATTGGGTTTTCATCAAACATTGAAAGATCAATGGCGTGAATGCAATGCGGAATTCGGGAAATTCGTGGAGAATAATTATGAGTCATGGATTCGAGGTGATGATGCTTCTCCCTTGCTTTCGCCGCAAATTGCAGACACATATGTCTTGCCAAAATTAGCCAATGGCAAACCAACATTCTTTTTTGTGATAGACTGCATGCGTCTTGATCAATGGATGATGATGGAAGAATTGATCAGGCCTTATTTCACTGTTCAGAAAGACTATTATTGTTCGATTATTCCCACAGCAACACCATATGCTCGTAATGCCATTTTTGCAGGGCTTTTCCCCAATGAGATAAAAAAACATTACCCTGATTACTGGAAAGGCGATCTTCCGGGAATCAGCGAGCACAGTCAAAATGCACATGAAAAAGAATTATTGGCTGCATTACTCAAACGTAGAAGAATTCAGCTGAAAAATGATTTGTCATATGTGAAAATCATCGACACCGATTATGGAAAGAAGATTGAGCAAGACATTCAGCGATATGCAAGAAATCATCTTACAGCAATTGTTGTAAATGCTGTTGACATGATAGCACATTCTCGTTCTGATTATCCAATTTTGAAAGAAATTGCACCGGATGAATCGGCATATAGATCACTGACCCAATCATGGTTCAGACATTCTTCCCTTTTGGGAATGCTTAGAACTTTGTCTCAATTCAAAGACATCAATATCGTGATCACCACCGATCATGGTTCCGTTCGTTGCATGCATGGAGTAAAAGCCCATGGAGATCGAGAAACATCTACTAATCTTCGCTTTAAACATGGAAAGAATGTAAAGTCGGATGCAAAAAATGCAATGACCATCAAGTATCCTGATGCATATAAATTGCCCGAGCATACAGCATCAACAAATTATATCATTGCAAAAGAGGATACTTATTTTGTCTATCCAACTGATTACAATCATTATGTACAGAAATATCGTGATAGTTTCCAGCATGGCGGAATTTCTCTCGAAGAAATGATTCTACCTGTCATCACTTTGGAACCTCGATAAATAGCATCAGGGCAGGCTTTTCGCTTGCCCTCATTTTTGTCTTGTCTCACAATTCAGACTTGTACATGGAAGCAGACAGCTACCACACTCATTCGGAAGAAGAAACTCGGTCAATAGGCAAGCGTTTTGCAGAGAAGATCACACCCGGTGAAATCATTACCTTGGCCGGTGACTTGGGAGCAGGAAAGACTGAATTCGTGCGAGGAGTTTGTTCCTATTTTTCAGTCCACGACATTGTGTCGAGCCCAACTTTCACGATCATGAATCAATACATAGGAACAAATCCGGATGGTTCTGAGATCGCATTGTATCATATTGATCTGTACAGGATTCAAGATATAAAGGAATTATTGGAAATTGGATTTTCTGAGTGCATGAGCGATGATCAAGTGATAAAATTCGTGGAATGGCCTGAGAAAGCCGGTTCTACAATGCCATCGATTGACTGGAAAGTGACAATCAAATCAGCTGTTGAACATGAAGATGAACGCTTCATCAATATTGAATATTTAGGTGAAAATCGTTGATCGACACGCATGCTCATATTGATGCTGATGCCTTCGATGATGATCGCGAGGAAATGATTCGCAGAGCATTTGATCAAGGAGTGGAGGCCATCATCATTCCTGCTATTGAGCCAAAGCGCTTCGAAGGGGTACTTTCTTTATGCGAGCAATATGATCAAGTTTATTGCGGGATTGGGGTTCACCCACATAATGCCAATGATTTTAATCAGCAAGCTGAAACACGTATCATCAATGCGATGCAATTTCCAAAAGTTAAGGCAGTTGGCGAAATCGGACTTGATTATTACTATGATTTTGCACCGAGGGATGTTCAGAAAGATGTGTTCAGAAGACAATTGCGAATTGCAAAAGAATGTCGCAAACCTGTAATCATACACAATAGAGAATCCGATGATGATGTCATGGAAATTCTGAAGGAAGAACAGCACGGTGAACTCACCGGAGTTCTTCATTGTTTCTCTTCAAATATCCATGTATTGCGAACTGCTTTGGATCTTAATTTTCACATTTCCTTTACAGGAAATATAACCTATAAAAAGAGCATACTTGATGATATTGTGAAAGCTACTCCTTTGTCAAGAATCATGATTGAGACCGATTCGCCGTATATGACACCGGTTCCTCATCGTGGAAAAAGGAATGAACCGGCATTCGTGCAACTCATTGCACAAAAAATAGCCGAAATACATCAAGTTACTATAGAGGAGATTATTGCCATGACAACAAGAAATGCAAGAGCATTATTCGGGCTTCCACTTCTTATGATTGGTTTGATTATTGGGCTTTCTACATTCCCGATGCATGCACAGGATGAAAGAGATGAAGAAGAGGAGGAGACAACTGAAACAGTTAAAACACCTTCCCCTTATGCACGCTTCATTGGCCTTGGTCCATCCATTGCAACAAATACTATTGTGGAAACACTCACGAGTCTTGATGTCAGCGAAAAAAGAGGAACACGTTCATGGGATGGAAATCCAGCTTTTGGATTCAGCGTCGCATATAATCCCCTCGAATTTTTGATGTTCGATCTGGGACTTATGCATACAAGAAATAATGCCAAATTGAATAATGCAAACAAAGTGCCCGGAACACCGACTGATCCCGATGTGTATACTGTGGGACACCTTACTGCAAGAGCAATAGCAAATCCACGTGGAAAGGTTTCGTTTTTTGCATCAGCGGGCATCAATTATTTGTCGAAAAGAGTATATGCAACCAATGTTGAATTCTCTGACGACAAACAGTTGGCTTTCAATGCTGGTGCAGGCTTTATGGTCAATATTCCTACATCATACGGTATGATCATTCCAATTGCAGAATGGAGACTTGATTTCGAAAGCAAAAACAATGTGACCAAAATTCCAAATGTTGATCCATATAATACCTGGGGCAACGTTGAAATTTCCACTTTTTATTCATTGCCCAAACTAACGATCCTGTGGTATCCGAAGTTTTAACCCGTCATTTTCTTGATGGGATTATGATACATGAACACTAGCACAACTTCTGATTCCGAAGCACCAAAACAACAAAGGATGGGCGTTGATCTTCTCAATGGCCCTGTAGATTCAACTTTGCGCATATTTGCTTTGCCGCTGGCTTTCAGTTTCATCGTGAATATGCTGTACTCGTGGATAGATACATTTTTCGTGAGTAAGCTAGGGTCTGCAGCCATTGCAGCAATCGGGGTTAGCGAACAATTGGGATTCATGATTTTCAATTTTGGCAGTGGCTTTGCAATTGGAACGGGGATCATTGTCGCAAGAAGAATTGGCGAAGGTAATCGCGATGAAGCTTCATACACTGCAACACAGGGCATCATGACGATGCTCGTATTTTCAACTGTGCTTGCAATCATTCTCGGCCTCTTTTTGCCGATGACTCTCACAGCGCTTGGACTTGACAAAGACCCACAGGTCTATGCATTTACGGAGATTTACCTTTATGCATTACTCTTTGGTGTTCCCGGAAATTTTGTCACTTTCCAAATCAATGCTATCATCCGATCATCTGGCAATTCTGTCTATCCTATGTCAATTCTGTTATTGACAACAATCATCAATGCCATCCTTGCACCTTTATTGATTTTCGGTTGGGAATTCATCCCAGCTTATGGTATGCTTGGTGCGGGTATTGCAACAGCGGCATCACAGATTATTGGAGCAATGATTTCACTTTCGATGATTATTTCTGGAAAGGCAGGGCTCAATCTCAAACTGAAAGGATTTGCTTTTGATTTTCCACTCTTGTTTAAAATCATCAAGCAGGGGATATGGTCTTCACTGCAAATGTTTTCCGTGAGCATAAGCCGTTTGGCACTCTTCAAATTTGCTTCTAATTTTGATCCGAAAATCACACTAGCGGCATATACTCTTGGACTGAAAGTCGATCTTTTTGCATTCATGTCTGTGTTTGCAATGGGCATAGCACTAGAAACAGCCACCGGACAAAACCTTGGTGCCAGACAAGAGCATCGGATAGTTCTGTTCTACCGATCAGCAGTAAGGCAACTTACTCTCTTACTGGGCGTGCTTGCAGTTTTGACTTATCTCTTTGGAGAATACTTTGCACGCATTTATACGAATGATCCTGCAATTATTCGAGAAACCGTTGAATATCTACGCATTGCTTGTTTTGGGTATATCTTCTTTGCGATTGGCTCAATCACTCTTCGCGTGATCAGCGGCGCAGGTGCTGCGGCAAGAAGCATGATGATTGTGTTTATCTCACTGGTCTTGATACAAATCCCTTTGGCCTTCATTCTCTCCCATTATACACTGCTTCATGAATCGGGTATTTGGATAGGTGTTGTATTAAGCTATATTGCATTGACTGCTATCGGCTATCAACAATATCGATCAGGTAAATGGTTGACCGTGCAGATATAATATCACAACATGATCAGGGGTTTTCATGGCGTGCATTCTTTTGCTATCGTCACTCTTTGCATCTGTTCTCTATGCACAAGATGATGCCATAGGCGGCGATGAATCAGGGTTGACGGAATCCCTCTTACGCATTGATGCCATGGACTATTATATGGCTCATCCAATCAATCTACGAGAAACTCCTGATGAATTGGTAAATATACCAGGCATGACTGTTGCCTTCATTCGTGAATGCAAAAGCATGTTGAAGCAATACCCACATCTTGAATCAGTGAAAGACTTTATTTCTTCTTTCCCCAACCCTATAGATTCTTCGGTAGCAACACTATTGCTCAATTGCACCAACCTTTCATCTTCATCCGTATTCTCAGGTAGAGTTCGCACAAGATTCTCATCCACTTTTCAGGAAAGCCGTGGCTTCACACAACATGCTTTCCTTGGCTCAGAAGAAGCTTTTATAAATCGTATTCTCATTGGAAATAACAATGTAAAAACATCTTTGTCATATGGAAAACATTCAGGGGAATCATATATGCATGGAATGGTACATGGATCAATTTCATATTCACAACATAATCTTATGCTCATAATTGGGGATCAGACAATTCAAACAGGTTTAGGAATTTTATTTTCAGCAGGGATATCCATGCCGAATATGTCCAAACCGGCACAGAGAGCACTTCATTGGTCAACTACAATCCGGCCGAATACTTCATTGATTGAACATTCAAATTTCAGAGGGATTTCTTTACAGCATCGTTCGAATCCATTTGGGATTACATTTCATGGTGGAATGATCTATGCATCGAGAAATCGATATGCATATCGTAATGACAAGCATGAATTAACGGGCTTTCCTGCCATCACCTATGCGAGAACAATCACAGAATTAGCTTATAGAGAAGGTGTCAAAGAACAAAGGCTGGCAGGTTTTGGAGAAATAAAGCATGATTCTCATTCATTTGCAATTTCGGCTTTGTATCAATTCTATGATGCAAGCATTGCTCCTTCTGCAAGGAGCATAGGTGAGAAAGAACAATTTCTAAGCTCTTTGGACTATCAATGGTCTAATAAGGAATTCACAGTTTCCGGAAGTGCATTGATTGACAAAAGAGCCCAAATAGGTGGATTATTGATGTTTCATCATCGTGCTCAAAAGCAACAACAAGCATGCATTATCCGATACTTTGATTCCGATCTACATTCCCCACTCGGAGTTTCTCCCGGCAGATTCGCTTTCCCTGGTAATGACATGGGCATTCAAGCACTATTCAATGGAGAGTATGAATCAATTGCTTATGCGACTTCCATTGAGATGTATACAAATGTATCGGTGCCACATAATAGTGATACACGCAAACAAGGAATGCGGTCCATAGTGCAACTTTCTTCAAAAAGCAAAGAATCAGGGATCACTTTTAGAATCATGCATGAATTGCAAGCACCAGCAAGGATAACTTCTACATATGAATCTTCATGGAGAGCCCGATGCGACTATACACATTCTGGCACTTCAATGAATGCGATCTTGAGAGTTGAATATCATCATAATGAATTGGATCAAATCGCAAGTAGAGGAATAGGATATTCCTTTGAATTGAAGTCTGCTAAGAAAGCACATCCCTGGAATTGGTCATTTCGTTTTGCTTGGTCCAATACCGATTCATATTTATCGGCATTGTATCTACCGGAAATAGGTCTACCGGGACAATTGTTGATTGAACCATTATATGGAATCATGACAATGCTTGGAGCAAAGATTGGGTATGACTTTAAGAAATGGAGTTGTTCTTTTCTTTTCCGACAAAGACATAAACCTCGAGAACATTCTTTGGGGAGTGGTTGGATGGAAATACAAGGGAATATGGAAACTGAATGTCATATACAAACAGATATTACTTTATAGAAATCATCTTTGCAAGTTTTGGCTCCACGTGCCAGCGATCTCTTGCCTGCATCCATCGTTTTCTTGCATCTTCTTTGTGTTTATGAGGCATATTGCGAACTTTTTTTGCTCGTATCATCACATTTTTCGCAGTGTGCTCCAAGGCAGTAAACTCAATCAGGTCGGCTGTGTAGCCCTCGGAAATCAGTATATCTCTTCGCATGGAATCAGTGAGCATGTCACCCAGTCGTTCTTTCATGATCCCATCCCGCAACAGAAATGATTCTTCTGCAGGGATTCTTGCATTATCCATTTGTTTCTGAACATAGTGATGGCAACATGGTGCAGCAAGAATAATATCTACATTACGAGAAATAGCCAAAGCAAGTGCATCATCAGTGGCAGTGTCACAGGCATGCAGGGCAATGAGTGCGATGCTTCCCTTTTCACTCAATATATCATTCCAATGTGCAATCTCAATGTTTGAGAATGAAGCATGCTCCTGCATGTCAAGACTATCAACTGTTGCATTGCAGGAGGCAATCAATTCTCCATTCTGCTCGATTCCTATTAATACAGCATCAATTTTTTTCACATTTCGCAAATACCACAGTAATGCAATGCTGAGATATGCCTGACCACATCCACAATCAATTATCTGAATCGGCTCGACTAATTCCGTTGCATATTGTTCGAATATTCGAATGAAGTGATTGATTTGAACATACTTGTCTCGCATGGCCGGAATAATCGCATACTGGGAATCGGCTATGCCAATTGCATGAAGCAATCTAGCATCATGTCCGGGGCTTATCGGCATCAGATCTTCAGCGCTTGATGACCAATGTGTTTTTGACGGCTTTGTGAAACGATGCAGAATAGTTTGTCCGCGGCTGGTTAACGGAGAACGTTTGATATAAAGGTCTTTGGCAGGAGTCTGCAAATGCCATTGTTTGAATGGCAAGAGAGATAATGCACTCAGAATGTACATCCTATCTTCATTATTGGAAATCGTGATTGAATGTGTATATGATTTGTCATTCGTGATGATGTCGATCAGCATTAATCCCAATAAGGATGAATCATGGTGGATGATGATTTTTTTACAATGATTGTATGTATCATCTTTTCCCGGTACCTGAATTGCATCCTTCCCATAGGGATTGGAAATGGTGATGATGATTCGTGCATCATCTTGATTCAATGAAAAAAGACTGGTTATATATTGCTGCATGGATATATTCATATTCAAATTTACAAAACTCATTCAAGACTATGCCAATGCATTAGAATGATTTCATAAGTTTGCGGCATAAACTTCTCTATACTTTATTCTAACTTCAATGATACGTTTTCCGGAACTCTTGTCGATATTCATGGAGTATATCTCTGATCATGGTATTTCCTTGATTGGCCATATATTGAAATATGCAGGAATTCCCATCTGTATTGCTTCTTTTCTAGGTAGTATTCCTGCTTCTCCATTGAATAAACCTTCCATCATAACTCTGGCACAATTCCCGATTGATGATCATATATGGTTGTTATCTGGAATTGCATTCTTTACGTTTCTTGGATTGACACTTGCCATCAGTACAGCATCGGCATTCACTTTACATTGCCTGCTTCATGGAGAAAGGCCAGGGGATGGAATGCTGCGTGAAACAATTCAATCATCATTTGTGAATGTATGCATAGTTGGATTCTTGCTTGCACTCACTTCAATCATAGGAATCATAGTGTGTGTTGCTCCTGGAATCTATATTATGTCTGCAGGAACAGTGATGATTCCTCTTTTGCTTCATGAACACCGTTCTCCATTACAGGCCATGCAATCTGGAATTCAATTGATTCGTAATCATGCATTGAAACCATTTGCCTTTTCGCTGTTTGTCTTTATTGTTGCATCAATATGCATAACCGCAATAGAGTATGTAATGGACTTTGCCATTTCACCCCTTCATGTACAGTTGGGGAGATTATCGTTCATGGTGATTGCATGTCTCAGAATGCTTGGAATCGGTATGATCTTCGCATTTGGCACCATACTCTACATTGAAATAACCCGCAATAAGGCCTTGAGCCATGGGGATGCCCTGATTAACTAAGGATTTCGTATTTTTGAGCCAATGATCGTCCATCACATCGGTTTTTTCAATGAAGCATTTTAAAGCAATGATAACCATCACTTTGCGCAAGAGCATCCTTGATGTGCAAGGGAAAACGGTTGAACATGCACTCCATTCGACAAATTTTACTTCGATTGATCAAGTTCGCATAGGAAAATATGTGGAACTGACAGTCCATGCCGCAGATACGCAACAAGCAATGTCAATTGTCGATGATGCGTGTAAGAATATAATAGCCAATCCGATCATGGAAGATCATCACATTGCATTGGAAGAAATTTCAGTCGGAGAGCATGCATGAAATTCGGCATAGTCGTTTTTCCCGGTTCCAATTGTGATCATGATGCATGGTATGCAACTTCACATAATGCAGGTGCTCAGGCACAGATGTTATGGCATAAAGATACCATGATTCCTGCAGATATTGACTGCGTGATTCTTCCGGGTGGATTTTCTTATGGTGACTATCTTCGCTGTGGAGCAATTGCAAGAGTTTCACCAATCATGACTGCTGTGCGTAAGCATGCGGAGCAAGGAAAATTCGTACTTGGCATATGCAATGGTTTTCAGATTTTGACTGAATCCGGTCTCTTACCCGGTGTATTGTTGCGGAATGCTTCTCTGTCATTCATTTGCAAGGACATTCATCTTCGCACCGAGCAGATACTTTCGCCGTTCACGTCTTCATTCGAGCAAGGACAAATCTTACGTGTACCGATTGCCCATGGTGAAGGAAATTACTTTGCCGATGAACAAACGATTCACATTTTGGAACAAGAGCAAAGGGTTGCTTTCCGATATTGCGATGCTAATGGCAATATAACTACCGAGGCAAATCCTAATGGTTCCATCAATAATATTGCCGGCATATTGAATGATAAAGGAAATGTGCTTGGCATGATGCCACATCCTGAGCGTTGCTGCGATCCATTACTCGGCAATAGCGATGGTCTTGGTGTGTTTACTTCACTCATGCAAACAGTTGGTTTGTATTGATACCTTCATTTTCTTGAGAGGTTAATATGGGTTTTCTACCCGGTGGTTCAGAATGGCTCATCATTTTATTGGTCATCATCATACTTTTCGGAGCAAAAAAAATTCCTGAATTGATGCGTGGTCTTGGCAGTGGAATTCGCGAATTCAAGAATGCAGCCAATTCAACTGATGAGAAAGATGCAAAGAATGATACGCCAAAAGGCGAATAAGATTCAGTACATATAGTGAGAATCGATAATTATGTTTGATATCGGTGGTGCTGAGTTTCTTCTTATCGGCCTTGCAATTTTGATGTTGTTCGGTCCGAAAAAAATTCCTGAGATTATGCAAGCCATCGGGAAAGGGATTCGGTATTTTCGTCAAGCACAAGAAGACCTAAAAACACAAATCAGGGATATATCCACTGAAGTGGAAAAGCAAACAAGTCTTAATGCCACGATTCACCGGTCGGTTGACTCTAACCAAAATATTACAACCGAAATCACTGAGGATGTAACAGAAATAGTAACCATCAAGCCTGCTGATGGATCAATTCCTTTATTTGAACAAGATCCACCTACCTACCCTGATCAATCGCCTGAACGTCCATGAAAACCATGTACATACATATCATGTTGTTCGCATGTTGTTCTATGGTGGTATTCGCTCAGGATTCAACTACTGTTTCAACCCCCATTCCGCAGCAAAAATCCCCAACACTAGCAATTGCTTATACAGTCTTGTTTCCTGGTCTTGGTCAGGTCTATGTAGGATCTTACTGGAAGGCACCAATTGCAGCCGGAACTGCATTATTCTTTGCATATCAGATAGCATCATATAATGATTTGTTCAAAGAAAAGACGGCTTTGTATGAAGGATTACTCTCTCAGGGTTTAAGTCCTTCCGACTCTAGAGTAAGACAAGCAATTCGTGAGAAAGAGTTTTACAATAATGCGCGCGATTTGAATGCACTATGGTTATTGGGGGTCTATGGATTGGCGGCTGTGGATGCATATGTGGGTGCTCATATGCTTGAATTTGATGTAAGCGATGATCTATCTTTCACTATACTTCCCGACCCTATAAATGGTATGGGCAGAATTCATGCTTCTTATCATTTTTGAAGCACTTTTGCATCCTTTGGAAGGATAAAGATTCCAGGGCTTTGAGAATAATATCCACTTCCAAAAGGGAATTCCTTTTTCTGCTTTTTACCATTCTTCAATTGTACCATCAAGGAAGTACCCTGCTTCGCATTTTGAATTGTTGCACCTTTTGGTAATGTCAATCTATATGTCTGAGCAGCTTGCGAATTAACCCCCATGATAATATCACATGATTGCTGATCATGCTTCATTATCACTATGCTTCTTCCGTCTTTTGGCACAACAATTCCACTTTGCAATAATGGAAGAGCTGTGAATTCACCGGCCCCATTGCCAAGCATAACACAACCGAGACTATTGTCATAGCGAAACATTTCCGGATCAGGGCCATTGAAATTTCCAATGGTCATGATATCCATCGCGCCATCGGCATTAAAATCTTCGCAGAGAATTCCATATACAGGCGAAAATTGCGTTTCGATTGGCAAAGCATGCTTTACAAAATGCTCACCACCGCGATTCTCAAGCCACATCGTTTCATAATCATAAGCTTTGAATTGCTTTGTGCCCATGAGGTCTGATCCGAAAATATCGTCAAATGTTGCGGAGCCATATTGATGATATGTTTGAAAGCGCCTGGTAAGTGTCGGAATTTGAGCATATAATGGCGCTCTCATTCTGACCGGGTATTTCTTTCCAAAATTGAAATATGTCATGATCAAATCCACGCTTCCATTTTCATCGAAATCTTTTGCATATAATTCAATCGGCTCTTGCCTTGTTGGTTTATAGCGAGTATTCTTTCCAAGATTTCCAAGAACATAGTCCATATCACCATCATTATCAATATCTGCGGCAGCAATGCTATGATATTGTCCCGACAAACCCTCCAATTCTGTTTTTGCAATAGTGGACTCAGCAAGATATCCATTATTGTTTACGAATAATCGTGGGGCCATCCATTCACCAACCACCCAAAGATCGAGATCATCATCATTATCAGCATCACTCCATAAAGCACTTGTTATCATTCCAATTTTTTCGAGCTCGGGTGCTTTTTCTTTTGTGATGTCAACAAGACTTGTCACATCATTTCTCAATATCACTGATTGCGGAATTTCAGGATATTGTCCCGGTACATTTCTACCTCCAACAAATAAATCAATATCACCATCACCATCAATATCTCCGCCCACTATGCATGACGATGCGATTGTATCGAGAGGTGGCGAAAATGAGTGGCCTGCTTTTATGAAGTTTCCTAAACCATCATTGATGTATAGTCTATCTTGAAACAACTCTCTGTCCTCTTGTACGATTTCATTTCCACCCGATGCGACATAGCAATCCAAGTCACCATCACTATCAGAATCGAACAGCATGATTCCTTGATCTTCACATCTTGAATCCGTGGCAAAGGCAGATTGAGGTTTTTCTGAAAATGTTCCATTGGCATTCCGTAGGAAAAGCATTGTTTTTCCTTCATGTGATCCACCAATCACGAGGTCGGTCAAACCATCTGCATTCACATCACCGGCAGCTATTGCAGGACCATTGATTGACAATCTATGTGGTAATAATCGCTGTTGATAAAAGTCATCAAATTGATTTTCTTTGTGTACATAGTTTAATGATGTTTCCGGCTTAAGGAATTCAAACAAAGGTTTAGTTCTGTTAACTTGAGTGCTTTCTTTCCCCGCAACATATTCTATGTTCAATTGTGTATTGATTTGAGCTTTCTGAATGGTTTGTTTGATATTTCCCGGCCAGAACACATTAATCTCTTTTATGGCCACTGCGCTTCCCAATCCAACATGAATGATGGGTTCAGTGCAGGAAAGAAATCCCCTATTGACATGCATTTCTCTAAAGTGGCGCGTTTCTTTCCCTTTTGCATCTTTTGTGATCACTTCAATTTTTGCGCCCAAACCTTTCGTGTTTTTCCCCGGACCTTTCAGTGCAATTTTCACATATGAACCACTTTTGTTTTCAGTGACATAGTTTCGATAGACTGCCATTGTCGAATCAATATTATTGAGCAGCACATCGAGATCCCCATCATTGTCTAAATCGGCATAGATTGCACCATTTGTACTTAGCTTTTCAGAAAATCCCCAGGCATCGCTTATGTCTTGAAATTGGAGATTGCCTTTATTGCGAAACATATAATTTCTCAAACGGGTTTTAGGCATGCTATTGATCAGCCACATGAATTTGTCTGTCTTTTTCTTTACGGCATAACTTGCCAAATCCATGTCTATTGCATCCCGATTGATTCCATTCACTATGCACATGTCCTGCAGACCATCATTATCCAAATCGGCGATCCATGATGACCAACTCCAATCTGTTTCTGCAATCCCCGACAGATATCCTATATCGCAAAAATTTAGATCCCCGCAATTGAGTTGTAAAACATTTCGAGTCATGGAGGTGGAATCAAAATAAGGGCTGAATACTTTCGGGATTGTCATTTGCGTCATTCTTCGCTCATGCTCATGAGGCATCATATCTACAGATAAAATATCCATCCAGCCATCATTGTTGATGTCTGCAATATCAGAACCCATTGAAAAGTGCGAAGTATGGCGAAGCTTTGTGGGAGCTATATCAGTGAATGTTCCATTCTTGTTGTTGACATAGAGCAAATCCCTTGCTTCAAAATCATTTGCCACGAATATATCTGTCCAGCCATCATTGTTGATGTCCCCAAGAGAAACACTCAGCGCATATCTATCATCTTCAATTCCAGCTTGTTTGGATACATCTACAAAATAACCAGCATCATTTCTGAAAAGTTTGTCCGAATATCCATCAATCTGTGCATAGCCACCGGCAGTAAATCCATTTTGTGCAATGTAGCAGTCAAGATCATTGTCATGATCATAATCAAAGAAAACCGCTTGCACTGATTTGCCTTCAAATGCCAAACCCATTTCTTTTGCTTTTTCCGTAAATGTTCCTGTACCATCATTGATATACAAATGATTTGGTTCATTGAAGCGGCAGACATACAAATCCAAATCATTATCGCCATCAATGTCTATGAAAGACGGAGTAAAACATATGGCAGCTGTATCAGGAAATCCTGCCACTTTGGATACATTTTCAAATTTCCAATTCCCCTTGTTGATATAGAGAGCATTAGGCACCTGCATGCCTGTAAAAAAGAGATCGGGTAATTTGTCTCCATTCACGTCACCAACCGCAACACCCCCACCCAAATAGACAAAAAACTGTCTTGCATAATTGAAATCTTCCGTTTCAATCAATCGATTGAAAAACGTGATTCCAGTCGAATCCGGAGATTGCAATCTGAATTGTTTTCTATTGCCATCTGCCCAAAGTAGGCAGGGCAGGAGCAGTACATATGAGATATATAGTAAAATTATCTGCACAGGAATTCAATAGTTGTCTTCAATCTATACGATTTAATGATGCAAATCTCTTCATTTTCAAGGAATTTCCAATTTTCTAACAAGATTGACCACCCATAAGAAACTGCAGACTTGGTATATTTGCGTATCACTTGTAAAGCAACACTAACAATCAACCTATCGTTTGCGTTCATGGAAACAAAAAGCACTCTCTTCATCATGGTATTGGCGATTGCCGCCGGAGTTTTTACCAAAAATGCCGGAAAGCTAGTCCGATATCTTTCTTTTGGCAAGCCGGAAAACAGACTTACATCATTGCCTGAGAGAATCAAGCAAACCTTGCTTGTGGGTTTTGCACAAACAAAAATCCTTCGTGATAAAGTGGCCGGACCAATTCATGCTGGAATTTTCTGGGGATTTTTGATACTTCTTTTCTCTGCAGCAGAGGGCGTACTAGAGGGTTTGAATCCCGCATGGTCATTTAATTTCCTTGGCCCCATATATTCAGGTATCACGATTCTGACAGACTTATTCTGCTTATTGATTATTCTTGGCACTGCCCTTTCACTTTGGAGGCGATATGTGACCAAAGTAAAGCGTCTTCAAGTAGAGCATGAGAAGGTTGAAGCAGGAATGATACTTCTCACGATATTCTCTATCGTCACATCATTGCTTTTACAAAATACTGCACGGATAGCGATGGGAGATGATTTTTCATGGGCTGTGAGACCAGTTGCGAGTTCACTTGCCACCATACTGCCACTTGGACATGTGAGCTTCGAAATATTTTGGTGGTTGCACATGATATTGATTTTCTCATTTACCAATTATCTTCCATTCAGCAAACATTTACATGTTCTTACTTCGATACCGAATGTCTTTTTTAGCAATCTGGGTCCTGTCAATCGTTTGGAAAAAATCGACTTCGAAAATGAAGCATTGGTAAAATATGGTGTGACAGACATTGAGGATTTTTCATGGAAAACATTTCTCGATAGTTATACATGCACGCATTGTGGTCGTTGCACAAGCGTATGCCCGGCCAATCAAACAGGCAAAGTGCTTGATCCTCGCATGGTGATCATCGGGATTCATGATCGCGTAATTGACAAAGCTCCTTTGATAGATAAAATTTCAGATTATCGAAAAAATGCTTCGCGCGAAGATATTCGAAATGCTGCTAATGGCATTTTATCAGGTAAACAATCAGGTGAATTCGATAAAAAAGAACGTGAGCTTTTTACGATATTACTTAATGATGAAGAACAGAAAACCTGGGACAAAAAACTCATTGGAGATTATGTTAGCCCTGATGCACTTTGGGCATGTACCACTTGCGGAGCCTGCATGGAGGAGTGCCCTGTAAATATCGAGCACGTTCCTGCTATTATTGGCATGCGTCGATCAATGGTGATGATGGAATCATCATTCAATGAGGAAAGCGCATTGCTTCCTGACATTTATGGAAACATGGAAACGAATTCCGTACCATGGGGAGGATTTAGCGAACAAGACAGAGCATTATGGGCAGAAGGCATGGATATCAAAACAGTTGCCGAAGATC
>SXZI01000090.1 GCA_005788035.1 Bacteroidota bacterium | reverse complement strand
GAGAGCTTTCATGCATTCATTCGTTTGTGAAGTCCAAATTTACTTTTTTGATGATATATGACCACTACTGTTTCCAAGGATTGGATGCCCAAACAGAAAATTCAGGTATCATGGCCCGATCATCCAGCTCCAAGATGGACTTGATCATATAAGCGATTTCTTGAGAACGAAGTTTATTATCCGGGGCAATGCGTTCAATACGTTCATCGGAATTGAAAGCGGTTGCCACTTCACTTGGATTTACCTGCATCACACGAATTGAATGTTTGCGTAATTCATGTTGCCAACTTTCTGTCATGGCCCTGAGCGCGAATTTACTTGCAGCATAAATGCCGCCACGCTCAAAACCTCGAAGCGAAGCAGTTGAACCGATATTGATGATTGTTCCGCTTTGCTGATTGATGAAGATTTCGGCGGCTTTTTGTGCCATCAAAGCAGGACCAAACACATTTGTGCGGAATATATGCTCATATTGCTCCAGGGTTGCATCAAGAAGCGTAGGGAATGCTCCCAATCCGGCATTATTGATGAGCACATCGAGTCCGCCTGAATGAGCAAGAAATTCTTGATATGTTCTCTCAATATCTTCTGGTTTTGTTACATCGGCCACAATTGGAAATGCTCCGGAATATTCAGCAGCAGCGTTCAGGCGTTGGGCATCTCTTCCCGTGATGACGACAATTGCACCTGCATCTACCAAACATTTCGCCGTTTCTTTTCCTATGCCGAGTGAACCACCCGTGATGAGAATCTTGCTTCCTTGAAGTTTCATGATGATGTCCTTTCGGTTCGAATTGATCGTGGATTGACTGTGAATTGGAGTGAATGAAATGCTTCTTCACCAAGATATTTCAATTTTAGCGAGCCAAGAAAACCAATCATTGCGGCATTATCCATGCAATAGGAAAGCTTGGGTAGAAACACATTGACAGGTCTTTTTTGGGAAGCCGCTTGCAATGCCTCACGAAGACGAGAATTTGCTGAAACACCACCCGCAACAATGATATTCTTGATGCGATGCTCCTTGGAAGCTCTAAATAGTTTGTGAATCAACACTTCAATGATGGCTTCTTGAACCGAAGCACAAATATCTTTCAAGATTGCTTCATTTGAAATACCCTGAGGGAATTCTCTTTGAAGGAAGTATCGCACTGAAGTCTTGAGTCCCGAAAAACTAAAATCATAATGTTGCTCATGCATCAATGCTCTCGGGAATACATAGGCCTTTGGATTTCCTTCTTTAGCAAGTGCATCAATGCGGGGTCCGGCAGGATAGCCAAGACCAAGCATCTTCCCTATTTTATCAAATGCCTCACCGGCAGCATCATCCTTTGTGCTACCAAGAATAACTTCATCACCGAATGATCTCACAAGAAATATGCTTGTATGCCCACCACTGACTATCAATGCTATGAATGGAAAATCACATTCAGCATGCTCTATCATGCCACTATAGATATGTCCTTCGATATGATGAACCGGTATGACGGGAATACCCAATTTCAAACCTAGTCCTTTCGCAAACGATGAACCAACAAGCAATGCTCCTGCAAGTCCGGGTTGTGTTGTAACAGCTATGGATGTGAGTTCGGAATACTCCTTACCGGAATCTTTCATTGCTTTGTCCACAATCAACGAGATTGCCTGCAAATGAGCTCGAGATGCTAGTTCCGGAATCACCCCACCATATTGCTCATGGATTGTTTGCGATGAGATTACATTGCTGAGTACTTCATCATTGCGAATGATGGCTGCCGATGTTTCATCACATGAACTTTCAATTGCAAGTATGATGCGATCCATCATTGTATCTCCACAACAGTGACGCCTTCTCCGCCCTCCGGTATGGTGCCATTTCTAAAATTACGAACAGCGGGATGCGATGATAATTGTTCATGAATGGCTTTGCGCAATGCACCTGTTCCTTTTCCATGAATGATGGTCACTAAAGTGATATTGGCAAGAATGGCATCAGAGAGCAATCTTTCTACATCTTTACATGCTTCATCAGCGCGGAAACCTCGCAGATCTATGCTTGTTTTTGCATCGAGTTTAAGAACTGTGGACATCGATTTCTTTGAAAACTCCGCTTTTCTTTTATCGGAACGATTCGCTTTTTTGAGTTGTGCTAATTGCGTTTTGAATTTAATGCCATTAAACTCCACGATAGCCGAACCGGCTTCTTGATCCATCGTGATGATAATACCAACATCACGAATATTATCTCCAATGATCACCGAGTCACCCATGGAAAAACCATCGGATTGATTTCGATCAGTCTTTTCGGCTTGATGCAATTGTTTGGTGAGTTCTTGCTTGACGGCATCATATTGCTTGCGTATATCCCCGACATCTTTTTGCTGTTCGCGAATTTCCTTGATGGTTTGCTCAATCAAACCATTTGCTTGTGCAAGGACTTCCTTTGCTTCATTTCTTGCTGATTGCAAATACTCTGCTTTTTTCTTTTTGATGTCCGATGCTTTGAGTTCATATTCTTCGCGTAGAGCTTGAGCTTTGGACAATTCAATTCTCGCCGATTTCAATGATTCTTCTGCCTGCACTCTGAATGCCTGCAATGAAGCAATGCTTTGCTCAAGTTCGGAATGCTTGTCACCGAGATATTCTCTTGCTTGATGCATCACATCTTTCGACATCCCGATGGAATTCGCAAGAGCAAATGCATAACTGTTTCCGGGAATGCCGGAGAGAAATGTATAGGTGGGTACAAGATGCACGGGATCAAATTCCATTGAAGCATTCAGTAATTCTTTGCGATTGAGTGCATAACTCTTGAGTGAAGATTGATGCGTAGTGACGATGAACATCG
>SXZI01000089.1 GCA_005788035.1 Bacteroidota bacterium | reverse complement strand
GGGAATATTCAGGGTGAATGAAGTTGCATTAGGGTATCGAAATCCACCGAGATGTATTGTTACGGCATTATGTAACTGTTTTGAGCGAAGCGATGTCCCTTCTATTTTGCAATTCACATATCCTGAATTCCACGTCCAGAACATCCCATGAATTGGATCAAGAGAATGTGAGAATGTCGTGGCGACATTTGTTGCGCTATCAAGACCAAAGCGTAGAGTGGAAGCATCATTTGGAATTGAACATGAGAGAGAGTGATCCATATCCAAAAGACTGATTATGGTTGGGGATGTGTATTCCGAAGAACTATGTATTGTCGAAATGTAAAATTTCAATGATGTGATGATTAGGGTGTCTTGTCCTACTGGTATATGCTGACCAAGAGTTACCGGTTCGTTCCCCAAGTATGGAATAAACTGAATATCTCTTGCAATCACAGAAGGCAGAGAGCAACATAATATTGCAATAAGAATTGAAACCAAGTGTTTGAGATTATAATGTGCAGATTCGTTTGAATGATAATTATTCTTTCAAGAAAGTTATCGTCTGAGTCTTAAGTAATCCAATATGAAGATAATAGAGGCCTTTTGGCAAAGAAGATACATCAATATATCCATGTTTTTGCATGATTCCATTCATTAGGTCTTTTCCAAGTATATTACGCAGGCGATACGCTGCGTCTTCTGGCAACCCCATCACATGCAGCATGTCCGTCACAGGATGTGGATGTATAGAGAGATAAACTTGGGCATGCTCATCGATAGTGCTCATTGGGTCTGATATAACACTCAGCTTTGCTATATCACTTGTATCAAAGCAGCCATTAGTGGTAATCAGACATCTATACACCGAACCGCTGTCTTCTGTCGCTGGTTTCATGATAAGTAATGTGTCATTCCTTACACCGAAATATTGCTGATCATTCATGATATTCACGAAGGTGTAAGGTATATCATTCGTCATTTTTTGCCATTGAAATGCTGCTTCAGAATCCTCATGAAAAATATTAAACATTGCCGGTTGCCCTTGCTTTACCGAAGAGTTTGCAGGTTGTGATTTCAGCCTTCCACAGACAGATATCAAACTTTCACTGGTCGTATCTATACAACCACCAGTGAATATGATGCATCTGAGTTTGCGATTATGATCACTCAACGACAATTTGTTAAAAGTGATTGTTTGAGTATTTGCACCGGTGATGTCACCGATATTGATAAGATTTGAAAACCCCATATTATATGCCGACTGCCATTGATACTGTGCATGGATATCACTATGAAGTACTGAAGTCGATGCTGATTCCCCTGTACGAATGCGTATTGCTACTGGTTGATCGATGATATTACCACAAACACTCAGCCTGATTGGGATGGAAGTATCGCTACAAATAACACTATTTGTAATGCATCGATATTGATAGCCATGATCTTTTGTCGATATGTTTGAAATGAACATCGTTGAACTTTTCGCACCCATGATGGAAACACCATCATTCATGTTGATCCATGCGCTAGTGTCATATTTCTGCCATTGACAACGAGCGTCTTGATCGCTATGAATCAGCCTCAATTGTATGGTTGTTCCTGGTCTTGCATTTGTTGGGGCAATTGGTTGATTGGTTATTGATCCACACAAGTACAATGTACCGGCGGAAGAAGTATCATTACAAATACCTGAAGAAACAATGCAGCGAAAAGACCATCTGTTCATTGAGTATCGAGCGGTGTCAATTACAACTCTCGCTGATGTTGAACCCATGATTCCATTTCCATCTATCAATCGTTCAAAGTTCTGTTTCTTACGAATCAACCATTGATATGAAGCTTGCGGATCAGAATGATTTACTGAGAATGAATAAGAAATATTTGGAACTCCCTGCACATCAATTGGCTGAGTTATAAGTGACCCACATACAAAGAGGTTCGCAATGGTAGTGGTGTCTGAACAAACTCCTGACTGCACGATGCATCTGTAAATATGCGGACCCTTTCCCAGGCCCCTTTTATTTACACGAAGAGTTCTTAAAGTTGCACCTGTATAATTGATTCCATCAATGATCGAGATAAATCCGGAGCCATTAGAATATTGCCAGAGATATAGTGCATTGATATCTGAATGATTTATGGTGAATGATCCGGTGTCAACTGAAATGGCATTAACATTAGAAGGTTGCTGAGAAATCTTACCACATACAAAAACACGAACCTGATTTGACGTGTCTGCGCATACACCTCGCTGGACAATGCATCGATACCAGAATGTATTGTATGATGGATCTGCTTGTTTGATTGTCAATTGTGTTGTTTGAGTTCCTGCATATTCCGCATTATCCGTTAATGGTTGAAATCCGTTTCCCGTATTGACATACCATTTGTACAATACTTGTCCACTAGCAGAAAGAACAAATGTTGCCTCTGTCCCGAAATCCGGATATTGATTGGTCGGCTCTTGCGTGATGATTCCCGCCCCCCCCGGATGGGGAACATCCTGTGATAATTGAGCACCATTGTGTAAAGTCAAATCATTGTTATTCGACGAGAGATCTTGAATGACAGAGCCATTGATCGAATTGAAATTATACAACACTCTTGTGCGAGGATTAGGAATAATTTGGGTTGGCGGGGTGAAATCTTGTGTATAAAGTACTGAATCTGAAACATGAAAATCATCTATCAACCCATGATAATAATAGGTTTCTTGCAAACCAATGATATCGAGAATCGCGCCGATTCTGGAACTATTATCGATAAATTCCCAATCGGGTGTTCCATGTGCTCTTTCTCCAATCTTCACACCATTTTTGAATATGATTAATTCCCCGTTTTGTTCATTTCCGGTTATGGCAATGTGTTCCCATTCATCAATAGTATTTATCGTTGAATCGGTTGAATAGGATTGTCCATTATTCAAATATGAAAAGCGAATACCGCTCATATTAAATACAGCCAAATAACTAGATGTTCCATATTGTCCCCAAATACCAGGTATCGGATCGGTATTCCCCAAACTCTTTACATAAAATTCCATCGTAAATGTTCTTTCTCCAGGATCAGAAAAAAATGATTCCGATATCGATCCATAATCATCGATTCCATCAAGTGAAAGTGAAGCATTGCAGTATTGTTGCGCTTGTACATTAATTGTAATCAAGCAGGCGAGTAGAAGAAACAAAAAAGATTTCATGGTAAAAAAGGTATATACTTTTTCATGACATACATGACTGCCGCAGCAACAACGATATGCATGATATTGAGAGAAATAGCAAAACCGACGGGGACATCGGGTATGAATAAAAATGGATTCAAGAAGGATAGAGCGAGTAATATCCACGCCAATCGCTGAAACATTCGATATGCCTCTCGTGCAAATATTGAAATGATGAAAAACACAATACTTGCAACAAGCGAAAATGAAATGGAGGAAAACATCACATGATGTACACCCAGCGTGCTTCCGGGTTGTACTTCAACCGAATCATTGAGGGCACCAAGATTCTTAAACGCATAATACAAAATGATGTTAATGATAGCTGATGAAACTCCGGCAATCAAACCCTTAATAATTGATGACCTGAATGTGATGC
>SXZI01000088.1 GCA_005788035.1 Bacteroidota bacterium | reverse complement strand
GTATGCCGGGGATATTTCCCCTTTGTATTGAATGTGCTTTCAATGTTTGATGCACATATGCTTGTATTGGTGACCATTTCATGGTTCACTCCCTTCGGTTTCTAAGAACTTTGAGAGTATTGAAAAGATGATGTTTCCATGGGATACACCTCTTCCATGCTCTTTTCAGTTCATACAGATGAGAACATCCGTCACCTAGAGTTTTTTAACCAGTTTGTGTGTCTTGCGGATAATGCGGGATAGATGAGAGGTAGAGAGAAAGGAAACTTCATCGATCGCAGCATGACCACCGTGACTAATATCCGGTTGGTGATCCGTCATAGAGCTGTCGTCTCTCAGGATCTCTAGATGATTTTTTTTAAAGTTGACTATGATAGTCAAATCAAAGTCAGTACAAACATACGGAAAATTTATGTAATAAACAAATCATTTTTCAATTCATAATTAATAAAGATATAGCATTGCATTCACATTGCTTCATGTTCAAACAACAGTTACCAATCTACTTGCAAGTATTCATGTTTCGTAATTCTGTATGCATAATCCCCTGATGTAAACATTCACTCCCTGATGAATTTCAATTACATATCCCCGAATTGATTATCTAATTTTTGATATCGTTGCATGTTCCCCGGATATTTTTTACCCTCTATCCAATCATGCATTTCCCTGATTGATGTTTATCATCATTGTTGTTTGATCATGTCAATGTACTCTACAATTACATGATATAAAACTCGTGCCAAAGTTTATCCGAAATTCATACTGTCCTCTACATGCAAGCATATAAGCGGTCTGTAGAGGATTTACAATGTTTTGGGGAATGGATTACAGAATTTGATGATTGTGTGAATTGTTGTCAATGTGTCAATTAAGATTGACACTTCCCTTCAACACTTTTAAGAATGTGTGAATACTTAAAACAGGATTCCAAGAGTGAATCTATGTATTCCCCCGAGATCGGAAAAATTCGTGAATGAATAATCCGTTTGCAATACATATTCCATACCGCTGATGGGAACATGTATTCCTGCACCCCCTGAAAATTGCCCCGTCCCTATGATATATCCACCTCTTATAATTGCTTTTGCCGGGAAAGCTTCCGAAAATGTGACTGCGTATTCCGTTCCCAATGAATAATTCTCGGCATTGTCATTGGGATGATTGAGTTGCAATGACACAGTCCATGATTGCATGCTATCTATAATTGGTTCCATTGCAAAACCAATGCGAAAATTAATCGGTGGATCGAAAGATTGAAAGGAACTTACTTCAGCACCATTGAAATTTGGTCCTGAACCTTGATTTGAAATCGATCCTGAAGGTGATAATTTTCCACCGAAATTGCTGATAGCAACGGCAAATCTTGATGTACCAAGTCCGGTTCTATAGAATGTACCGGCATCAAACAATACGCCATTCATGCTGAGTGTGCCAACTTGCTCATGGAGATATCGAACCGTGACACCTGCAGAAAACTGCTCGGTGAATTGTCTGGCATATCCCAATGAAAAAGCCGATGTCCCGAAATTGATGGTTTCTCCGGTTCCAAAAGGTCGAAATTCTGTCGTGACATTAATGGAACCTGCATTCAGATTTCCCATTGAAAATCCAATTGAGGATTCATCATCGAGTTTATAGAGTCCGGAAGCAAATCGATGTTGAAGTCCGGCAAACCATTGAGTTTGTGTAAATACAACATGATTGCCCTTCGACTGAGTCATTCCTGCAGGATTCCAATACATGGCATTTGCATCATCTATGACGCATACAACGCTCTCCCCCATACCGGTTGCACGGGCACCTGCCCCAATTTTCAGAGCCGATCCAATGGATATGCCAATTCTTTCATCTCCAAATGCAGGAAGTATCTGTGCATGGACTTCCATGGTTGCGATGAAGATGATGATGAGTATAAGAACACTATTCATGCTGCAAAAATACCTTCTTTTCCCTCAACTTTTTAGTGGATTATTGTAAGATAGGCAAGAATATGATGAGTTGAATTGTTCATTCAAAGTATATGTGACAAAAAAACCCCGCCAAGGCGGGGTTGTATATTATTCACGCAGTTGATACTGCCTCATCACATTACTTGTTTGATGTACATGTGGTGTTTTCATATAAACGGATACGTTTTGAATCTTTGAACTTGTCTTTTGTTGACTGAATAAACTCTTGTTGTAATTCTTTGGTTAATCCTGCCAACTTTATACAATAATCTATCTCACCTTCTTTACCCCAGGATGTTTTATTCAATACAATGGTTACATTGTTTATCGTTTGAAATTCGGTGATATACTGCTCATATTCTTGTTTTGCTTTTCCATCTATCCCGCTTCCAATACTAAAAAACGAAACTCTTAATGCATACATGCTATCCGCGACATTGATAGCATGTACATTACTATGAGAATTGTCTGTTTGTACTTTAGAACTTGAACAAGCAAACAACATTGAAAGAGCGAGGAGCAAATATGTATAGTTCAAAGCTCAACCTATTACATTGGAACATCTACTACTTTGATATTGAAGTTACTTGTTAATGAAGATCTTTTTTGTAACTATGGAATTATCACCGGAATCAATTCTTATGAAATATGTACCGGGCTGAAACTCATTAACAGCGTTTACTTGGATTGTAGCATTTGAGTTCGTGCTAATTTCTTTTACTACATTCCCGAATACATTTTGAACTTTGATAGTGACATCTTTCGATGATGCTTCTGACATATGAATGGTGAACAATCCATTATTCGGATTTGGATATACATTGATATCGCGTCCTGCATCATTGTGTT
>SXZI01000087.1 GCA_005788035.1 Bacteroidota bacterium | reverse complement strand
GATTGGATTATTGAATCGAAGATGAGTACCTGCAACATCGCCATTTCGTGCATTTGCATTGAGTATCGAAAAATTCTGACTTGTTCCACCTGCCGGATCTATCACGCTTGTTCCACCGGCAATATGGGTCAAACTCGCATTTGGAATAACTGTTTGTGTTGCTTGAGTTATAGTTGAGATTGAAGAATTATTGTTAAAATTCCAATAATGCAACATTGTTGTTGGTGGGATAAGTTTTCCATCAATGACGAAATTGTCAAATCTGTTGTTCCCCGAGGTACCTCCACCCCCTTGTGCAAATTGAACTCGAATTTTTGCATTTGGATTATTGTCCAATGCATTTATCAAAGATAAATCAATTTGGCGAAGTACTGGGTCGGCATCTAGCACAGTCACCGTGTCTATTCCAATAAAATTGACTCCATCAGATGAATAAGCCCAATACTGAATGCCGGCTCCACTACCGGATCTTCTTGTTGAAAAAGAAACACGAATGTCTTTATATCCATTTGTTTGAATATTGAAGATAATTTCACTACCCAATGGATTATTGACCCGCAAATGCGTACCGGAGGCATCACCGTTTCTAGCATTAAGATTGAGTACCGAAAAGTTTTGCCCTGTTCCTCCAGCAACATCTATAATACTCGTAGGACCGGGCGTAATTTGAATAGATGAACCCGATATCAATGAAACAGATGGTGTCAATAATGTTGTCACCGAAGCATTATTATTGAAATTCCAATAATGTATGAGTGCATTTGCATTCCCAGTATGAGGGAATACATGATAAACAATGACAATGACAATCAAACAAAATAATCGCATGTTTTTTTCCTTAAGGTATAATCATGCAATCTATCTTCTCGAATATTATCTTATGTTAAACATTAGATTACGATTGAACTACATTGTCAATATTTCTCACTGTTGAAAGGGGTTCGGGTATTTCTGAGGCAATATTTTTTATAGGATTTATATGATGAGAGAAGTCAGATGGATAGAACATTACTCTTTGCTTTTTTGACATTAACATCTATTTTATTTGTTTCATCTATATGTTCCAATACACCACGATATGGCGAAGCGTGCTTTTCTTCATATAATTCATTTATCCATCTCTACTTTATCTTATCTTACTTACTTTCTATCTGTTCTTCAAGAGCATCAGGCAAATCTCTGAGAAAATCATATCCTGTGCTTTTTTCTATTGCATTGATTGTTGTTTTATAGAGTTCCCAAGAATTATTGGACTTATCATATTGCCCATTATTCATCATCACTGCAATGACTTTTGTAGACGATGATATGTCTTTTGGTTTTTGACCTTTATCAAGTATCACCACAATTTTCCAACAAGAATCTGGTACAGCAACTTTGCCATTGAGTCGAGCAGGCATATTGGAAAAAACACCTCCGGCGATCACATACAATTCCTTCCCTTCGGCTTTACATAAGCGTTCACATTCATATTCCAGTGAAAGCCAAGTTTGTTGATTTAGGGTAGGTGTTTGTGGAAGAATATTCGTCATCAAAAAGGTTGATGAATTGTCTTCTTCACTTGCCGTTCTTTCTTCCGAACGAACCATGTGCCCCCTATCATAACCCGACTTTGTATAATCATCATGTGTTATGCGGTTGAAACTTGCTGGTAATGAAGAGTCAGTGATAAATTTACCGGATCTTCTTGGTGTATTACCATACCATGCAGCATTCAATTGCCAAGCAACCCAATTGGCTACATTCAAACGTTCATTATAACTCAAGACATATTGTTTCCGTTCGATCAGATAATCATCTTTTGGAGTAGCATCAATTGGATATCCCCATGGTGCATGAATATTCTGAGCATTCCCCTGAAAGAATCCAACCAGTAGTAAAAAAGAAAACAGAATGTGTTTCATCAGTCATTCTTCAGAAAAGGAACTGCAATGCTGTTGTTTGTAGAAGTGATTACAATGGAATATGCACCGATAGGTAAATGCGATATGTCATGGTGAATCTTTAGCTGTCCATCCACTCCGATACTCGATTCAGTGAAAGATTTTTCCAGCACTTTCCCCATCATGTCAACAATTGCAACAATGACTCCTTCGGTATGCATCCCTTCAAGAGACAAAGTCAGAAGCTGTCTTGCGGGATTTGGAAACACCTGCAATACAATCGGATATAAAGTTTCTTGAACAGATACATAATTCTTTGCTTCAATGATTGATTGAATCTGTTTTGGCACATCACTCAGAAAATCATATCCGGTCGATTGTTCAATCGCATCAACGGTAGTGGTATATTGTTTCCAGTCCGTTGTGCCTGAAGTATATGTTCCATTTTTCATCATAACGGCAATGACTCTAGTAGAAGGAGTAATATCCTTGAGTCTTTGACCACTATCGAGTATCACGATGATCTTCCAGCATGAATCAGGAACTGATACAACCGTATTCAATCGTTTGGGATTTGGTCCGAATACACCACCGGCAATCACAAACAATTCTTTATTGTCATTCTTGCACATACGCTCACATTCCAATTCCAATGAAAGCCATGTCTGCTGATTCAATGTTGGCGTTTGAGGCATGATATTCGTCAACAAAAATGTTGAGCGATTATCCTCATCTGTTGCAGTGCGTTCTTCGGAGCGAACCATGTGACCGCGATCATATCCAGAATTGGTATAATCAGAGTGTTTCACTTTATAGAATTCAGCCGGTAAACTCGTATCGGCTATAAAATTTCCGGAATATCTTGGAACACTTCCATACCATCCTCTATGCAAATTCCATGAAATCCAATTTGCTACATTTAGCTGTTGATTATAACTCAATGCATATTGTGGACGAATAATCAAATAATCATTCGATGCATTGTCATCGAGCGGTATGCCCATTTCCAGATGAATGCTCATGGCATTTTGTTGTTGAGCATGAATGCTAGGAGATATCAAAAACACTATGAATGCTAAAAAGAAATATTTCATGGTAAAGCTCAATGGGTGATGGAACATTTGGTGCTGAAGAGTTGGGAGCCATTTGTCATTGTGATGAAATAGGAGCCCGATGGGATTGTGGAAACATCAATATGCAATAGAGCAGACAATGCTTTCCACTGTTGATCCTGTTTGTCTTTCCATTCTCGAATGATATTTCCTTGAAGATCGGTAATCTTCCAGGAGATATTTCCCGAGATAAGAGGATATTCGATGGTCAATTGTGCATTACCAGGTTGCGGATAAACATGAAGTGCCTGAACTGCATATTGTGCATCGTCATCCACAGTTGTAATCTTCGCGAGTTGAATCAAAGACCTGAATTGATTTCCTTGATTCACCGTGATAGATTTGAATTCAGGTATTGAATCGAGCAGGATGATGGTTTCATATCCTGAGAAAGTCACCGTTCTATAGACCAGTGAATTGTCAGGAAGGCGAAATCCAATTTGCAAAGGAACATTTTCGTATAACCCATAGTCCACAGGCTGAACTTGGGTAATCTTCAATCTTAATGCACGATTGCCATTTGATAATGAAGAAGCCGTATCAATTTGAATTCTTGGCCATCCTTTGCGTTTTACCCATTGATCAAAGAACCACTCAAGATTTTTTCCGGAGGCCTTTTCACAAGCAATTTTAAAATCTTCAGTTGTGGCATTCGCATTGCGATGTTCATTGAGATATGAACGCATGGCAGAGAAAAATACGCTATCACCAAGATGCTGTCTTAACATACCCAGAACAGCGGCACCCTTGATATAAATCGTTCTGGGAAAATTCGAAGAAGGCGAAGCACGGGGAAAAAACTCCAAAGGTAGAACACCTTCTCTTGACACGGTGGTACCAAAATATTCCGTGATTTTTGCACCGATGTCTTGCACATATCCTGATTGTCCACGCAATTCTTCAGCCCATAATGACTCACTAAAAGTTGCGAATGATTCTGAAAGCCAACTATATCCATAATTCAATGGAGTGACATGATCACCAAACCATTGATGGGACAGTTCATGCAGAATAGTGGCATTGAGCGAATCTTTTTTTCGCACGATGTTTTCGTCTATGCTAATCATTGTTTGATGTTCCATTGAACCCGTGGGTGTGAGAACATATCCAACAGACTCAAAAGGATAGGGACCGAATCTTTTCTCTAATGCTGAAATCATGCGTGGGAGGCGAGAAAACGAAATTGCGGTTGCAGCACTGTCCTGCTTGATTGCAAACACATTGTTTTTTTCATTTCCAAACACATGACGCCGAAATGAATCCACGGCAAATGTCATCAAATATGTGGCCATTGGTATATCTGAAGACCAAGTATATCTCATGCCATCCACCAAAGTGTCGATATTTCGAAGCATGCCATTGGATACGGCCATAAGTCCTTTAGGTACTTTGATTCTTGTCTTGAGTGTTGCTTTATCCGATGGATGATCATAACATGGAAGCCAATGTTGAGTGGTTCCAACATAGTTTGCATAGAACCCGACCCCAATCGCATACAAAATCCTTTTTGTTGCATATACTCCTCCCCAGGAAAATCCGGACCGAGGAGGCTCTTTGCCCATGATGCCTCCATAAAATACGTTGACAAGCATCGTATCGCCCTTCTTGATTCCATTTGGTACCTTCACAGCATAATGCATTGTATCAACTTCAGGAATACCTTTCTTATCATATTCGACTTTTGTGCCATTGACAAGAATTGAATCTATTTCAAGATCCCTCAAATAAAT
>SXZI01000086.1 GCA_005788035.1 Bacteroidota bacterium | reverse complement strand
TTTACGATATCATTAACGGGGATATACTCTTCATAGAGTTTTGATGTGCATGATTCGCAAAACCACATAAAGCCGTCAAGTTCATTATCATTTCTTTTTCGCTCCATGACAAGCCCAACCGTATTCGGACCTCTTTGCGGAGAATGTGGAGTTCGTGGAGGAAGTAGAAAAATATCCCCTTCTTTGATGTGGATGTCTCTTTGCTTTCCATCATCAATGATTTTCACGGTGATGTCCCCTTCCAATTGATAGAAGAATTCTTCACCTTCATTATAATGATAATCCTTGCGAGAATTTGGACCGCCTACAACCATAACGATGAATTCAGTGTCTTGGTACACGGTTGCATTTCCAACGGGCGGCTTGAGTAAATGCCTATGTTCATCAATCCATGTTTTGAAATTGAATGCGCCTTGTATTGCCATGAGACACCTTGAGAATTCAGAGGAAAATATATGACGAAACTACAAAAAAACTTTTGATCGAAATGGGTTCAACCTTCAAATCGTTCGATGGAAGAAATGCCTTTGATTTTTCTGAATCTATCAAAAATGCGATGAAGATGCTCCGTGTTTTTAACGAAAACCGTTACCAATCCTTTGAAATGTGTTCCGGCAGCATTGATATTGACACTGCGGATATTCGTATTGTTATACCCAACAATTGCATTGGTGATTTCATTGAGTAAGCCGGGACGATCTTCGCCTTCCAAAGATATAGCAGCAAGATATTCACCTTCTTGGACAGATGCCCATTGCAATGACATGATTCTTCCATCTCTTTTTTCTATGAGGTCGGCAATATTCTTACATGTTTTGCGATGAACGCGTATGCCTGTGCCGGTTGAGACAAGTCCTATGATATGATCACCGGGAACGGGATTGCAACATTTTGCATAATCATATAGAATGCCTTTCGAGGTTTCCGGACTTCCAATGATGAATACACCATTGCCTGAATCCCCACGTACTGCTTTAAACACCTCATCAGAAGAATATTCAGTATGCTGCTGATCATGTTCGCGTGAGCCAGGTTTTGCTTTTTCCTTGATGAGAGCAAGAGTCAAATCTAAATTTGCCTCACCGGTGGCTAATTTGTGATAAAAATCACTTTTATGTTCAAAGCGCAAGGAAAGTACGATTTTCTCGAGTTGATCTTCATCAATGTGAAGACCTGATTTTTTTGATTTTTTCTCCCACAATTCTTTTCCTTCCGCGGTAAGCTTTCGCTTCTCCTCATTGAGAAATTTTTTGATGCCTTGTTTTGCTTTATGCGTGACGATGAAACGTTCCCAATCACGATTCGGAGATTGATTTTTTGACGTGATGATGTCTACCTGATCTCCATTTTGCAGTTTATGATCAAGAGAGACAATGCGCCCATTCACTTTGGCACCTATACAATGCAGTCCGATTGCAGAATGTATGTCAAATGCAAAATCAATCGGCGTGGAATTCATGGGCAGCACGCGCAATTCACCTTTTGGTGTAAATACTTGAATCTCTTGTTGATAAAGATTCAATCTGAAACTCTCCAACAATTGCTGAACGGCTTCATCCCCTCCGCCGGCATTATCAAATACATCGCGCATCCAATTGGCCCACTCTTCCAGATCTTTGCCGCCGAATGTGATTTTCTTTCCAAGAGATTCTGCCTTATAATTGAAATGAGCAGCAACCCCTTTTTCGGCGATTTCATGCATCGACTTTGTACGTATTTGCACCTCTACTCGCTTGCCATCATTACTGATAACAGTTGTGTGCAATGATTGATAATTATTCTTTTTTGGAACGGAGATATAGTCTTTGAAGCGTTCAGGTACGGGCGTATAAATTTCCGAGACAATTCCATACACAAAGAAGCATTCATTTTTGTCATCAGTGTCGAGAATGATTCGAATGGCAAATAAATCATACAATTCATCGATGCGTTTTTCTTGCATGCGCATCTTATTGTAGATTGAATATATGTGCTTTGGTCTTCCGGATATTTCAAATTTGATGTGATTCGCATCGAGGCGTTCTTTGATTGGAGAAATGAAACCATTGATGAAATCTTCCCTTTCTTTTCTAGTGCTTTTCAAACCGGATTTCACTTCATCATAATGTTCTCTATCCAAAAACTTGAATGCAAGATCTTCCATCTCCCATTTGATGGAACCCAGACCAAATCTATGCGCGAAGGGAGCATATATTTCCATAGTTTCTCTTGCTATGCGCTTCTGACTGTCAGGAGACAAATGATCAAGAGTACGCATATTGTGTAAACGATCTGCGAATTTGATCAAGATCACCCTTACATCATTGACAAGCGACAATAGCAATTTGCGATAACTTTCCGCTCTCGTGATTTCTTTACTTTTGGAGATATCACGAATTTTCGTGACGCCATCGACTATTTCGGCTATCGTATCTCCAAAGTCTTTTCGAATATCTGCAAGCGAAACGCGGGGCTCATGATCTTCCACCACATCATGCAATAATGCAGCGGCAACAGAGATATCATCCAAAGTGATTTCTCTCACAACAATCAATGCTGTTGCCAGCAGATGGGAATAATATGGTCTGCCATCTGCTCTGGTATCATTCTTGTGAATTTCAACACAAAATCGAAATGCCTTGGTAATCAACTCTTCATCAACTTTGGAGAGCATGCGATTGCATTCAGACAATAGCAATTGCAGATCCGCTTCCGGATCTTTACCCAATTCTTCTTCGCGTATGTCTATTTGTGTTTTCATGCAGAGTGCATTTTCATTCTATTGATGTTAGTCTTCAAATAATCCATCATCTCTGTAGAGCATAAGGATCGCATGTTGCGGAACGATCACATAGTTCTGATCATTGAATGCGATGGATATCGCTTGCTTCCGTAAATATACTGCCAAATCACCTGTTTTTGCCTGTAATGGAATATATCGAACATCTTCTTGTTGCTTCCATGGTTCATCATCTGATTGAGACGGCATGGGAAAACCAGGACCTACTTTGAGTACATATCCGCTTGCCGCAGGCTCCTGTTCTTCAATTCCGGGTGGCAGAAATAATCCGGAACGCGTTTGTTCATCCTCGGGACGAGGCCTTATTAAGACGCGATCGCCAACAATACGAATGCGATCAAATTCATGAATGTCAAGAATCATGTCAAAAATTGATGGATAATGTGGTGAAAGTCTTTATGTCTTCTGATTCAAGAATCAGAGTGTCTTCATTGTCGGACATTGCTCTATACAATAAGCATTTGGCAACTGTTTCCGCTTTGATTGGTCTGATTGCTTTCAATGGTCCGATAAGTAAGAATGGAAAAAGCTTACTCAGCATCATGCCTATTTTTTCTCCAAACCTAAATTCTCTTCTGTTTCCAAGCAATAGTGAAGGGCGCAATATGCTTATGCGTTTGAATGGGTGAAATTGTATTTCCGCTTCAGCCCTTCCTTTGCATTGAAGATAGAATGCCGATGAATCTATGGATGCCTGCATCGAGCTCACATAGTGAAATCCGGCAAAGTTCAATTCCGAACATACATGAGCAAGTTCCCGAACGATTCCCACATCGGTTTTTTCAAATACTTCTTTACTTCCCGCCTTGGCAATAGTCGTTCCAATACAGCATATCATTTCTTGGCCATCCTGCAATGCAGCTCGCAAATGTAAGCGATCGAAAAAATCCGAAACAATGCGTATTTCAACACCTTTAGGGATGGTGAAATCCGGGTGTTTTCGTGCCACGATGATAAGCTTTGCATTCCTGTGCATGGAAAACAAATTGATGAATTCCTCCCCGACCAAACCTGTTGCACCGGTCAATATGAGTGTTCTCATGATTGATTTCTCATTATTAAGGATTCCATTTTTTGACGTAATTCTTCGGGTAATTTGACTGCCTTTCCGGCTTTCTTATCAACCGAAACGATTGTGCATGAGCCATCACCCAAAAGTTCTGTATCTCTTTGAACAGCAAATCGCAATCGAAGGGAAGCCCCGCCTATTGCTTCAGGCCAACATGAGATTGTCAGTAGATCATCAATATGGGCCGGGGAATGAAAATCACAATGGAAATTCACGCGTAGCATCCACACACCGAGCTCCTCAAATTGAGCATTCGTATAGGGGAAACCTACGAGGCGGAACAATTCCGTTTCGCCAATCTCAAAAAGACGTACATATTGTCCGAAATACATGATTCCGGCTGCATCCAGATCGCTCCAACGAATACGCTCTTCTGTTTTGACCGCATAGTTGGGAATTTGGGGTGCTTCTTTCTTGTTCATAATGAAGTCCTATAGGAAGTATGCGGAATTTATGGAATTCCGACCTTTTGTGCATTGGCAAATGCATAGTTTTGCACTGCAGTCACTCATCAATACGAATAAAGAAGCCATGGAAGAGCATGTAACCCCGAGAGAAGAACCCAAAGAACATGGACAACATATCCCCAAGCCAAAATGGGCTTGGAAAGCCATTTATCTTTTTTTGGTGATTTTGGGTCTTTCCAGCGGAATCATCGGTTTGGTTTACAGACAATTGCCCAAGAAAAGCGAAGTATTGGCAAAAAGGAAGATTCCCAAGATTCGTAGTGTCTATGCATTGATTTTATCGCCAATTTCCATAAACAAGGCAGATTCTATATCCAGAGCCATCAAGAAGGACATAGGAAAAGATTCAATCGTCGTGAAAATGGTGGTTGGGGGTACTGCAGTCTACAAACATTGTACATCAGCTGATGAATTCAGGAGATTGATTGATACCGCCGCGGTGAGGGCTAGGACTGCGGACATAGAAATTCAGAATCTTTTGCATAGCAAGATTGTGGATATCATCACCTCCGACACATTACCTGCCAGACTCTATGTTATTGGCTCAGCACCGGCAATGCCGGCGGATGAATTACGCATGAGAATGCGATCTACAGTGGAATATCTCGATATGCGAAATCGCGAGATGGGAAGACTAACCATCGTCAATGCACTCGAGCCCAAAAACAGCAATGAAAATCTTGTCTATTTGGATTTCTACAAAAGAGTGGGAATCGAAGTAGAAGAATAATACAAACATGCTTCAGTATGGGGAATGGAGGCGGAAAGTTTCGTATCTTTGACATAATGCTTTGATGTTTTGCAGCAAGAAAGATCAGGCATGACATAATCGGTTTTCGGCCGAATTTCTTCTCTCCATTTCTAAGTGCACGTGCATGAACACATTCATCCTCCATATCTTGAGTTTTCTTTGTTTTGTGCATGTATTGCCACATCAGGCATTTGCTCAAAACTTCTGGTCTCAAACGGCATCATATCCCTTTGATGCAGGAGCAGTTGTCCCCTCGTTTATCATCACCGTAACTACAGCCGGGCATTATTTGGCTGGAACAGGTGATGGTGCAGGTATTTATCGTTCCACTAATCAAGGTCAGACTTGGGTTCAAAGCATCGGTACTTCATGGTATTCTCATTGTTTGTCCTATGCGATTTCGGAGCAGGGCACGATCTTCGCTGCAATGAATCGATTGGTTGATGCAAAAGATTCTAGTTGGATTCTCGCATCCACGAATGGTGGAGCAAATTTCACCAAGAGAGTATTTCCGAATGTTCGCATTGTGCGTTTGCATGCTGGAAAAGAGGGTCGATTGTTTGCCGCAACGGACAAAGGTATTTATCGTTCCACAGATGATGGAATGTCATGGACGAAAACATCCAATGGTCTACCTACTACTGTTGTTAATGATATCACGGAACATTCATCAGGAATTTATGCTGCCATGGAAGGTGAAGGACTTTTCATCTCAAAGGATGGCGGAATCAACTGGAAAGATGCTGATGCCGGTGTATACATGCAATTCACGAGAGATCTCACGATTTTACCCGATGGATCCATTGCATGTGCCACCCAATATGGAGCTTTCCGTTCAAAAGATGGAAAAGAATGGACATTGTATTTTGGAAATGGGTCTGATCAATTACCCATGCAAACAGTCTTTGGAACAGGTAATTCTCTCTATGTTGGTTTGAATGGATCTGCCGGATATGTCTCCAATGATGATGGAAGAACATGGGCACAATTGCTTACCGGATTCAAAAGCACGGTAGTGAATGCATTTGCTTTGGATTCCTCCGGAAAGGTTTTGACAGCTACAAATACCGGGATTTTCAAGCAAGCACCCGATCAATTTGGTCTATTGTCATTGTCCACTTCCCTGATTGAATTTTCCGAAACCAATCAAGGTGAGAGATCAATCCAAACAGTTATAGTTTCTAATGCAGGAAATGCACCGCTCACAATCAAGAGCATTGCAACTTCCGGTTATGAAGCAAGCGAATTCAGAGTATCAACTCCTATCATGAATAAAACCCTCTTACCCAATGACACCATGCTTCTGCATGTAATATTTGAACCAAAGGGTTCAGGCAAAAGACAAACTGATTTGCAATTTTCTTTGGAAAATAATTTTTCATCGTCTGATCATATCGTACTTGAAGGAATGGGAATTGCAACCAGTTCTCTGCAGGATCAGAGCGAGTACAAGCCACATGTATATGCACAAGGCAGAAGCATCATTGCGGATATGCAAGTAGGAACACTCATCGGTGGATATTCCATCTTGGGTGAAGCATTGGAACAACAATCTCAGCGCATTGATGCAACCATGTATCAATGGAATAATCTCATTCCCGGAATGTATGTAATCTTCATACAATTCAATGGGAATATCACGCCATATCCGATCATCATACATTGATGAAGATATGAATTACGGGGATTTCCCCGGAAAGAATAGTCAGCATGAAATCATTTTGGGAAGTGCCGATAATTGTCGTGGATGTTGAAACAACAGGCCACGATGCCGAGGATCATCGCATCATGGAAATAGCATGTGTTGTGATTCAAGGAGGAGAAATCGTCAAAGAATTTTCTGAACTGATAAATCCGCATCAATTCATTCCGCCATTCATCGAACAAATGACAGGCATTAGTAATGCGATGGCTGCAAATGGTGCCAGAGCAGAAGACATCATGCCAGCGATTTCTGAAATTCTTGCTATGCCCAATGCAATCTTCGCCGCACATAATGTGAGCTTTGATTGGAATTTCATTCAGCGATCACTCCGAAGATTGAATCTGTCCATTCCGATCATTCCCCAATTGTGCACATGCAAATTGGCAAGGAGAATTCTCCCTAAATCATTGAAGAAAAATGTTGGCGCTGTGGCTTCGCATTTTGGCATACATATCAAAGATCGCCATAGAGCGCTTGGAGATGCAAAAGCAACCGCACAGTTTCTCTTGCAGTTTTTGGAAATGCTCGAAAGCGAATATGACATTGAAACCATCGATGAATTGTTGCGCTTTCAAAACAAACGCATTGAGCAATTTCACACGCCACCAGCAGCAATCAAAAGAGTCGAAACTACTTTGTCCAATTTACCCGAAGAGCCGGGCATTTATCGCATGTTGGACAAAGACCAAAACATTCTCTATATAGGGAAAGCTAAAAATCTCAAAGATCGCGTTCGTACATATTTTCAGGCGGGTGCACAGCATCCTCAGAAAATTGCACGCATGGTAAAGCAGGTTCATGCCATTCAATATGAAGTGACCGGTACTGAGCTTGCAGCATTGCTGATGGAATCGAAGGAGATCAAGCGCATCAAACCGCAATTCAATACTGCCAGCAAAAAAATGAGACGTTTTCCTTTTTTGCGTTTGAATGTGAATGATGAATTTCCTCGCTTGGAATGGTCGCCAACTATTATCAATGATGGCGCAGAGTATTTTGGACCATTTAGAAGCGGCACACTTGCTCGCGAAGTTGTGGAAACAGTCTATAAGTCATTCGGTTTACGTCAATGTACCGAGACATTGAAGCCGTCACTGGAAAAGCAACCTTGCTTTTATCATCAGATCAAGCGATGTGGCGCACCTTGTGCCATGATACAGACGCAAGATGATTATTTGCAGGAAGTTGCAAGAGCACGACATTTTTTGAGTGGATCAAGCGGAGGTTTACTTGAGCGCATGGAAGAAGAAATGCAGCTTGAGGCAGAGGCCTTGCGATTTGAAAATGCCGCAATGCTAAGAAATCGTTTGAATGAACTACGTAGATTATTCGATCGCAGATCGGAAGTGTCAACTTCAGTGACACACAATAATACAATCATCATTTTGGATGCGAATTCGCGTGAAAAAACCGTTGAAGTGTTTTTCATTCGATCAGGTAAATTGGCACATCAAGAAATCATTGGAAGAAAAGCCGACCTCACAAGATTTCATGTGATGATGGAGCAATTGTATTATGCATCCGATAGCGGACCAGTCAATGATATAGTCGAGCGAATGGATCCTTTGGAGATTGACGAAATACAGATCATCACCTCGTGGATTCACAGGCATTCTTCGAATGCAATCATCTTATATGTGGAACATCGTTCACTGGAAACATTGAAAGATGAGTTCTCCATGACCATTCGTAATACTCATGCGAATATGGTCGATGTTCCGAATGAAT
Organism: Bacteroidota bacterium; assembly: GCA_005788035.1. Taxonomy (GTDB): domain Bacteria; phylum Bacteroidota; class Ignavibacteria; order Kapaibacteriales; family UBA961; genus UBA961. The sequence continues at coordinate 4,811 of SXZI01000086.1, read as the reverse complement.
ACAGTCAATTGTCTTGTTCCATTGATGTCTGAAAAGAGCACTCATGCAAAGACTGCTTGAATTTATTTTCCGATTTAGAGAATATTCCGCTTTAAGCGCATTCACCATCATCTCTTTGATTATGATGAACCTTGGTAATACCACTGACTTGGGTGGCTATAGGTCTATTGTGGTTGGAGGAATTGGTTGGATGCAAAGTGCATTTTCTTGGATTCCAAATCCCATCGCATTGAAAAATGAGAATGCAGCTTTGCGAGAATTGAATTTGCAATTGAGCGATGAGCGCGCAAAGATTCGACAATCAATCATTGAGAATGCAAAACTTCGAAAAATGTTGGAATTCAAGAAGTCATCAGGCATACCATTGATCAGTGCCGATATCGTCGGGAAAACAACAACTGAAGCAAGAAATTATGCCACTATCAATCGTGGCGAAGATGATGGTGTGGAAGTAGGAATGCCAGTTGTTACTGATGCAGGGTTGGTTGGACTTGTGGTTGGAACTAGTGATGGTTATTCCGTCATACGTTTGCTCATCAATCGCGAGAGCAGAATTGCCGGTAAAATTCAGCGATCACGCATCGACGGAATTCTCATTTGGGATGGAGAGGATGCACTGACGATGAAGAATATCCCAAAATCATATGATGTACAAGTTGGTGATGAAGTGATCACTTCAAGCTATTCGAACAGATATCCACCAAATATCAAAATTGGAACCGTGATGGAAACTAGAGATGATGGCACATCATTGTTCAGAAAAATACTTGTGAAGCCATCTGTGAACTTTCTTACTTTGGAACAAGTGTTTGTAATGAAACTCATGCCAAATCCAGAAAGAATATTACTCGAAAGAGATAATAACAAAGTTGGCAAACCCATGATTCCTCAAATAAAGGCTCGATGAGATGACGGAATTTCAAGAACGAAGCGTTGCTCAGTCGTGGTATAATCTACGATATGTGATCTATGGCATCACAGCATTGATGCTGGCATTAGCACATGTGATCATTCTCAATTTGATTTCAGTGAGCGGAATCACGCCTGATCTTCTCACAATCCTTGTGGTTTGGATTGCATTGCGTGAAGGACAATTCACAGGAATCATTGCAGGATTTTTATGCGGCCTGCTTTTTGATCTTGTGTCATATGACGTTATTGGTACCAATGCACTTGCAAAAACTTTTGCGGGATTCATCGCTGGCTTTTTCTACAAAGAGAAAAACAATGAATTTACTCTTGGTAGTTTGTATTTCATCCTTGCCATTTTAGCGTCTTCATTTGTTCATAATCTGATTTATTTCTTTTTCTATATACGCCCCACGGAAATGACTTTCTGGAATTTCTTTTTCCGATATGGCATTGCATCAACACTCTATACAACAGTTGCGGCATTGTTCCCGATGCTCGTAAAATCCAGAAATGTTCAGAATTAGAACATATTCACTACTCTCTTCATAGATTATGAATCAACAAGCTTCAATGGCAGATCTCTCGTCACTCAAGATTGATCGTGATGAGAAAAAACCTTCATCAAAACGAAATCTATACCTCATCATTGCAGTCGTAATCATTGCAATAGTGGGATATGTTCTGTTTTCTGATTCTTCAGTTAAAGTCAAGACATTGACAATCACTGCATCTTCTCTCTCCGGGCAGGATGCAATTCTCACCGGACAAGGTTATGTGGTTGCGCAAGTAAAAGCAGCAATCTCATCGAAAGCCACCGGTAGATTGGAAGCCCTATATGTGATCGAGGGTGATAAGGTGCAAGCAGGTAATGTGATTGGAAAAATCGAAAGCAATGATGTACAGGCATTTCTTTCTCAACAAAAAGCACAAATGGAAGTGATAAAGGCATCACTTGCAAATGCTCAAGCCGAGTATGATGATGCAAATGCTGCATATCTCCGACAAAAGGCATTGATTGGGGGTGGCGCAGGAACGCAGGCAGAATTGGAAATTTCTCAATACAGATGGCAAAGAGCTCAAGCTCAGATTCGATCCGCTCAAGCACAAATGAAGGCACAGGAATCCGCAATAAGAGCCGCACAAGTACAAGTTGAAAATACAATCATTCGTGCTCCTTTTGATGGAACGGTTCTTACAAAGAATGCAAATGTTGGTGAAGTAATAACAGCATTGGGTGCTGCTGCCGGATCAAGAGGTGCAGTTGTCACGCTCGCGGATATGTCATCACTCGAAGTAGAGGCCGATGTCTCGGAATCTTCTTTATCTAAAATCTCTCAGGAGCAACCCGTTGAGATTTCAGTGAGCGCAATTGCAGACAAAAAATATGCAGGTATTGTAAGCAAGATTATTCCGACTGCAGATCGAGGAAAAGGAACAGTGAAAGTCAAGATTCGTTTTACCGATCTGGATGAACGCGTACTTCCCGAGATGGCTGCGAAGGTCAATTTCTTGAGGATGGCAACCGATCAAGGCCCCAAAGAAGCACCGAAAATTCTCATACCAATCTCAGCAGTGTTGAATGTCAATGGAAAAATGATTGCTTTCATTGTTGGCCCCGCTTCAACTGCAAAGGAAGTAAACATAAAAACGGGTAAGAAATTTGGTGACTATTATGAAGTGGTCTCAGGATTGGCACCGGGTGCATCACTGATCACAACCGGAATTGAGCAATTATCCAATGGCACAACCATTGCGATTGAAAAGGAATAATCATGTCTGCAATCATTACCATATCGCATCTCACAAAAACATATAAGCGTGACAAGCAGGAAATAACTGTATTGAAAGATGTTTCGCTAGATATTGCTCAGGGTGACTTTGTTGCCTTGATGGGTCCTTCCGGATCGGGAAAAACAACATTGTTGAATATCATCGCGGGGATTGATCGCCCCACCAATGGCGAAGTGATGATAGATGGAACGAATATTGGCGTGCTTAGCGAGACCGAACTTGCAAAATGGAGATCACGTCATATCGGATTTATCTTTCAGTTTTATAATCTGATTCCCGTTCTTACTGCTTTTGAAAATGTTGAATTGCCTCTTATGCTCACTCCACTTTCCAAATCAGAAAGAAGACGTCAAGTGGAACTTGCATTGAGTGTTGTGGGATTGGCAGATCGTATGGATCATTATCCCAAGCAATTATCAGGTGGACAAGAGCAGAGAGTTGCTATAGCACGTGCTATAGCTTCTGATCCCGACATCTTTGTTGCCGATGAACCTACGGGTGATCTCGACAGAGTTTCCGCCGAAGAAATTCTCACATTGCTTGAGCGATTAAACAAGGAATTCGGTAAAACAATCGTGATGGTGACGCATGATCCGCAGGCCGCGCATCGTGCAAATATTGTTCATCATTTGGAAAAAGGTGATCTCATTCCGCAGGTACCGTCATGAGCATGACAAAACTCATCATAAAAAATTCATTTCGTCATACATTGCGCGTTTTGTTGACGATTGTAGGTATCTCTGTTGCCGTGATTGCATTCGGAATGTTGCGTACAGTTGTGACTGCTTGGAATGCAGGAGTTGCTGCATCTTCTCCAAACCGTTTAGTAGTAAGGCAAGCGGTTTCATTCATTTTTCCTTTGCCTTATGCTTATAAAGAAAAGATTGCAGGCATACCCGGTGTCACATCGGTGTCATGGTTGAATTGGTTTGGTGGAACATATATTGACAAGGATCAATTCTTTGCACGACAGGCATGTGATCCCGAGACCATCTTTACATTGTATCCTGAATTTAGATTGACCTCTTCAGAAATTTCGGCATTCAGATCTGAACGTAATGCATGTATCGTAGGAATAGAAACAGCCAAACGATATGGGCTCAAGGTTGGTGATATTATGAACATGGAGGGAGACATTTATCCCGGTTCTTGGCAATTCACCGTGAGAGGAATTTACACTCCGCGTTCAAAAACAGATGATGCCACTCAAATGTTTTTTCATTGGGAATATTTGAATGAGCGAATGAAACAAGATGATGCATCGAGAGCTGATCAGGTTGGTTATTATGTTGTAAAGATCGATGATGCATCGAAATCGGCAGTGATATCACAGAAGATTGATGAATTGTTCAAGAATTCTCCTGCAGAAACAAAGACAGAAACTGAAGGCCAATTCCAACAGGGTTTTGTTTCTTCATCAGGTGCAATTATTGGTGCCATCAATATTATGTCATATCTCATCATCGGGATTATTCTGCTTGTATTGTGTAATACAATGATCATGACATCAAGAGAGCGCACAAGAGAATATGCGGTATTAAAGTCATTGGGATTCACTGGCGGACATCTCTTTGCATTCATCGCAGGAGAAGCATTGACGATTTCATTACTTGGTGCCGGGATAGGTATTGCATTGTTGATTCCGATCGTGCAAGGATTTGAATCATTGCTTCCGAGAGGTTGGTTTCCGGTCTTCATCATAGAATCATCAACCTATGTACTGGCCGGATCCTCGGCTTTGATTGTAGGAATCATCGCGGCAATTATTCCTTTGTATCGTGCATTGACCATGCGCATTGTTGATGGACTTCGATTTACAGGATGAACATGAATATCCCTTTTTACTATATCATCAAGAATTTTGTTGCCAGAAAACTCACTGCCGGGATTACCATAGGTGGGATTGCATTGGTTGTATTTGTTTTTGCAGCTGTATTAATGATGGCAGACGGGATCCGTAAAACGCTTGCCACCACGGGATCCGAAGATAATGTGGTTATTGTGCGCAAGTCTTCATCTGGCGAGATTACCAGCATAGTTGATAGGCAAACTGCGGATTTGATTTCAACATTGCAATTCGTGCAAAAAGATGAAAAGGGCAATGCCTT
>SXZI01000085.1 GCA_005788035.1 Bacteroidota bacterium | reverse complement strand
CCTTCGATTTCAGTAAGTGATTCTATACCCTTCATGTGAAATTCATTGTGAATTGCCAATGAAATAATAATCAGCTCACGCTCGCTTCCTTGAAAACGTTCTACCGTATCAACCGTTATTGCTCCCATATAATCACTTGGAATCTTTGATTGTATCATAGCATTCTGTGAACGAAATGGCGATATGATTCCAACACTGCTAACCCTGCCTTCTTTCAGTGCTCTGCAGGCCAATGCAACAGATTGCTCCGCTTCCCAAAGATGAAGTTTGTAGTGATCTTCGGGTGCTGAATCAATCCAAGCCAAACGTGGATATTCCATCAAAGGGGCATATCCCTGTTCAAGTTGCCATGGATGCATGCTCTGCAATCGATTTCCATAATGCATTGTGCTTATTATCTTTGCGATGTCATCATGCATGCGTGCTTGAATGGTCAGCATGCCAAATGCATGTTCATCTCCGTGCTTCATGCATAACATAAGAAGTCGTTCGAACAAAGAAATACGAAAATCCTTTAGGCATATCTCATCGAAGAGGGGATTGTTGAGTATGGTTCCACGAATATCTTGCGTGATCACCGCAGGTAATTGCCGTTCATCTCCGATGAGAATGAAGCGATCGGCATGCATGAGAATACCTGATAATTGAGGTTCGAGCAATTGCGATGCTTCATCGACAATCATGGTAGTCGTGGAGAACCAATCATGGATTTCAGTATGAGTATGCAATGTCGACACAGTGGAAATAATGATGCGGGTAGATTGTAATACTTCACGTACTTCATCCAATGACTTTGTTTCTGCCAGATATTGAAGTGAATGATGTTGAAACAATGTTCCATGTTTGCTCCCCAATCGAATGAATGGAAGCTTGAGAGCATCAACAACTGCGCACAATTCATCAACTGCTCTATTTGTGAATGCACATAGCATGATAGATTCGGCATCATCTTTCATCAGGCATTCAATCAATGAACGAATGATGGCTGAAGTTTTGCCGGTTCCAGGCGGACCTTGCAAAAGAAAGTAATCTTTGGTAGATAAGATCTTGCTGAGTAACTCCTTTTGTGTTGAGTGGAGAAAATCAGGCAATGTACCATTATATGGTTCTCCAACTCTTGGTCTTTGTATGCCGAGAATACGATTTCTTTTTACAGGATTGGAGCGTATCAATTCTCCCAATGAACGTATTAGACCTGTATGCAATGATTCATTGCCTCCATCCGATTCAATACACCACATGCAATCGGAATTTGTGAATTGTTCTATCCGCGCAACTTTGTTTCGTAAACTAATGATGATTCCATCTTTAGAGATAGATCTGATCGATGCCTTATTAATATGTCCAAGAATCTGACCAGAAACAGACAAGGCAGCATGAGGATAGAGGAGCACGATGTCCCCGGATCTTAATGAAGTCATGCTTTGTGTTTGTTCAGTGAATTTCAAGTGCAAATGAAAAACCTTAAAATCAGACATAGCAATATCTAATTTCAAGTAGCCAATTGCAAGGAGCTTTTGTTGTTTTTCTTCAATTGAATATTGCCATAATGCTGATAATCCGGTGGATGTGCTCGACCCCATTCGAGCACTATATTGTTCGCGCAAAATAAATGACAATGTGGCCAGTACATAGAGTTTCGAAATGTTATCAAGTTGTTCAAATTGATTTCTGAACAACATCACTTCATCTCGGGTGTAAGGAGTCATTTCAGGTAATTCTTCATCAGCAAACAATTGTAAGAATGAACCAAACTTTCGAAATATGATATCATGTTCCAAAGTCACTATCGCATTGCGAATACGCATTGCCTCACGTTTTGCAATGTAATTATTGAGAACATTTCTTATTGGATGAATAGGATCTTTGGGATATAATAATCTACTATCTCCTGTTCTGCCCGGAAATGCAGCATCGAGTAGCAGATTGTAACATGCAACTTGTATCACATGACTTTTCCAAGCACCCATTGGTAAAGACATTCCGCTGAAATGCACAGGTAATCCGGAAGAAGGTGCATTACCTGATTTTAACTCAACAACCGTTTTTTCAAGTGGATCATCATATTCCATCAAGATATCCAAACGACCAATCAAGCCATATATGGGAGCAAGAAATGCTGCCTCGGTTGATATAATGGGAGCATTAAATGTATCAAGTATAGGCTCGAGGGAACTTTGTAAATGTAAGCACATTGCAATCATGGTGTCAATATCTTCTTGACTTCGTATTGCATTCAAAGCTTGCAAAGGCATCGATTGCAGGGTTGCAAAAGCAATTGATTCGATGGTTGATTCATCGCCAGCCAATGCTTTATCCAACCAATTTCCAAGAATGATACCAACAAGTAATGGAATCCCGGATTGTTTTTTGGAAAATTTTCTGATGAACATTGATCCAATTGAAATATGATCTCCATTTGTTGTGCATTCAGCAATGTCTGTTGCAGTATAAAGAAGATCAGGTTCCAATATGCATACTGATTGATTGGTTGAATGATAGAAATGTAAATCATTCATGCTGCAGTTGGTTACATGTAATATTGCTCCTTCCCAAACGGTTGTGAAATTTGCATGTTCATGAGCAATGCAAATTGTAATCTCGTCTTGGTCTTTGTTTCTGCAATGTAAAGTGATATGCTTATCATCAGTTTGCCATGATTGAATGATTCCTTTAAGAAGCATTGAGGAGTGAGGATTATCGCCACTATGTTCAATGTTGATTGAATGTGAATCTATAGATTGATCAGAAAGAATCATGAGAATCATTCTGCAGAGCATTCGTAATTCTTCGGCATGATGCGCAGCTTGTGTGGAGTAAATCAGAGAGAAGAATCTCTTATGTAGGGAAGATGCGCTTGCATATTGAGGATATTTCTGTGTGAGAAATACCCATTCAGCATAATGTGAACTGAATAATTGCAATTCTGAGCTCAATGCATGGCTAATCACATCTTGAAGTATATCTGCATATTCTACAACATGCATTGAAGCATACCCTTCTTGAAGAGAAGGTAATGTATCTAACAACGAAGCAATATGTTTTTTGTATTCTTGATTGATCATTGAGCTGGGCCATGATTAAGAGGTGCAATCTACATAGAAACTATAGCTCATAAAAAAAGGTGTCTGAAACTCAGACACCTTTACGTGTTTTGAAGGATGCATCAGAAATTGACTGCTTCGCCCCAGGCACCTGCAGCTGCTTCCATGACCGCTTCTGAGAGCGTTGGATGTGCATGTATGGTTCGGAAGAGAGTCGGGCCTGTAGCTTCGAGTGAACGAGCAAGTCCAAGTTCAGCAATCATTTCGGTCACATCTGGACCAATCATGTGTGCACCAAGCAATTCGCCATATTTTGCATCAAAGATCAATTTCACAAAACCGGCGGTCTTGCCAATGCCATGTGCCTTTCCGGAAGCAGTGAAAGGGAATTTCCCGATTTTGAGTTCATATCCTGCTTCTTTGGCTTTTGCCTCTGTGAGACCTACACTTGCAACTTGCGGATTGCAATATGTACAGCCGGGGATATTGTCATAGTCTACACCATGTGTTTCATGTCCTGCAATGAATTCTGCGCAGACAATCGCTTCTGCTGAAGCTTTGTGTGCAAGCCAAGGTGGACCGGCAACATCGCCGATGGCATAGACGCCCTCAACATTGGTACGAAGGAATTTATCAACGACAATCCAACCCTTTTCCATCTTGACGCCAAGTTGTTCGAGTCCTATTCCTTCGATATTCGCCTGAACACCAACTGCATTCAAGGCGCGATCGGCTGTGAGTTTTTCTTGTGTTCCGTCTTTCTTTTCTACAAGAAGTTCAACGCCCTTCTTTGTAGGTTTTGCAGAGATCACTCTGGTTTCAGTCAAAATATTGATACCGGCTTTTTTTAAATTCCGTTCCAATTCCTTTGAGATATCGATGTCTTCAACAGGAACGATATTCGGCATCATTTCGACGATAGTAACATTTGCACCATATGCATTATAGAAATATGCAAGCTCAACTCCGATTGCTCCGGCACCAATCACAATCAAAGAGCCGGGTGCATTTCTTTGAAAAATTGCATCGGTGGAAGTCCAAACATGCTTATGATCAACTTCGATGAAGGGGAACATGCGAGTGCGAGCACCGGTTGCGATGATTACATTCTTGCATGAAATCGTATCGGTGACGGCATTGGTTTGTGGATCGCGAACTTCTACTTTGGATCGTGATATCACCGTGCCATGACCTTTGACTTGATGAACTTTGTTTTTCTTGAACAAGAAGCTCACGCCATTTGACATGCGATCGGCTACCTCGCGACTTCTATCAATCGCGCGAGAAAAATCAACATTCATTTTTTCAATGTGAAAACCGAAATCTTCGGCATGTTTGAAAAAATTCATGTACTCTGCATTTTTCAACAATGATTTACTCGGAATGCAACCGACATTCAAGCATACACCGCCGAGCTTATCTTTTTCCACGCAAATCGTTTTGAGTCCTAGTTGAGATGCACGGATTGCGGCCACATAACCGCCGGGACCGCTTCCAACGACAACGAGGTCGCATTCATGTTGTGCCATGGTGAATCCTATAATATAATCTGATGAGTTCAATAAGAGTGATTGCAAATATATCGTTTTAAGCTCTATTTTTTAGCGAGCAATTCGCTAATCGTAGAACGGATTTTTTCACCTTCAGCCAATGGATTGACATCTTTCAATACGATGGTACCTTCTTTATCCAGAATCCAAACACTTGGAATGGATCCAACACCATATTGAATGGCAGCTGCATTATCCCAAAACTGACCATCTGCCACATGTGACCATGTCATGTTCTGTTCTTTGACATAGTTCTTCCAAACATTGATGTCTTTGTCCAAGGAAATACCCAATAGAACAAAGTCTTGTTTTTTGAATGCATTCCATATTGACTTTGCTTCCGGAATGGATCGAACACATGGGGGGCACCAGGTTGCCCAAAAATCGATCATTACAACTTTGCCCTTCAAAGAAGAAAGTGTAAATGGATTACCTTCAATATCATTCATTGTGAAATCAGGGGCTTTTGAACCGATGTCCAATTGACTATTGGCTTGCGTAAACTGCTGCCCAACATCTTCTTTTGGTGGCTCAGGTGTTGCAGTATCTTGTTTTGTGCCACCACAAGAGATAAGAATTAAGGAAGCAATCAATGAAATGGAGAATGTGATGAGCGACATAGTAAACTCAATGTGGATAGAAAGCGTGAAAACTACGGAATTGACATAAAAAAACCCTTTCGGTACGAGCCCGAAAGGGTATGTGGATAACTTTTTCAATCAGAGTGCGGCTGCTGCAGCCATCACTGCTTCATAATTAGGTTCAACTCCGGGATTAGCAGTGACTTCAGCATAGCGAATAAACCCCTCACCATCTATGAGAAATACAGCTCTCGCGCTTACATCCAGACCCTGGACATTCGCCAAATTCGGGAAGAGAACATCATATGCCTTGGTCACTTCACGATTCATGTCTGAAAGTATGGGGAAATTCAGGTCATTCTTCTTTGCAAATGCATCTGCACTGAAGGGAAGATCAACACTGATTCCGAATATACGAGCATTGGAAGATTGCAATGATCCAAGATTGTCCCTGAATGTGCACATTTCCTTTTCGCAAACACCAGTGAATGCTGCCGGGAAGAAAGCAAGAATCACGGACTGACCTTTGTAAGAACTGAGTGTGTGCGGGGTCAGTGAATTGTCCACCAATGTGAAATCTGGAGCTGATTGCCCAATCGAGAGAGCCATACTATACCTCTAATAATTCTGTGAATGATTCTGAAAAGAAGTACAAAGATGAAAATTTCTGAGTTCTTTCAGTGCATCTTCGCCAATATATCTTTCCAACATTGTATTATCCCCCTTCATAATGTCAATCATTACCAAGCAATCTATTGCATCATTGAAAGAAGGGTCGATACCAAAACCAAAAAATTTACCACCAAGTTTCATGTATTGCCTGATAAGTATAGGTATTCCCTTTCCATCCGGCTCAATTTCCATGATAACACTGTTTAATGTATCAATATCTTCAAGTACGTTTGCTGAATCATTAATAAAATGCTTCAATTGTTTTGGTATTAAACGATTGAATTTATTCTTAGGGTGAACATGCTCAGCCAAAGTTGTGTCAAAACAATGTGTACGTAGATAATGGACGATCATTTGTCTGGAAAAGACAGTGTAATTATTGCTGATGCTCACCGAACCAAACAGAAAACGATATTCCTTATGTTGGGCAATATATGTTCCTATACCTTTCCAAAGCAATTGCAATGGCAAAAAAGATCTTTGATATTCTTTACAAATGAATGCTCTACCTAATTCCAATCCTTTTGGAATACGTTGTTTGAATCCATGTGAGTAAGTGAACAATGTTTGAGTATAAAGTCCATTCTTACCAAATACATTATGAATATGATCAGTTCTTGCTATACGATAACCACCTATGATTCCACAACCCTTTTTGTATAGAATGAGGTGATCATATTCGGCATCAAATATGTCGAGATCTAATGATTTTCCTGTTCCCTGACCGCTATCACGGAATGTTTGTTCTCTTAATCTTCCTATTTCACGCAAGATGCAGGGGGTCTTTGTTGCATGAGTTAGATACACGCGATATTCCCCGGATTCGACTATCACATCATCATCTGTGAACTCGCTGATTTCTTTTTCCAGTGAAATTGAATCGGATGCAGCTATATGCTCAACATGTGCAAGTGGATGCAACTGTTTTTTTGCTTGCTGATATTTCAATAGATATGTTCTTTGCCTGATATAACGAGTACAATCAGACTCACTGATGAATGATTTTATCAATTGTTTTTGAATGGGTTTCCCGATGGTAATTGCTATGGTTTTCTTTTCTTGACGAAGAAATTCATTGGGGAGCAATGCAGTGCGAATACGAGGATGAAGAAGTCCGAGCGCTTGAAATAATGTGGAATTATGCCCATTAATGAACATTGGTATGATTGTGGCATTTGTCATTTTTGCGATCCGAACGATATTGGAATTCCAATATGGATCTTCTATCGCATTGATACCAGGTTGATAATGCGACACTTCTCCTGCAGGGAAAATGCCAAGAATTCCACCATCTCTCACCCAATTGACTGCTTCTTTCAGTCCTTTTAGATTTTGTTTTACGGCTTCATTTCCACCAAATGGATTCACAAATATCATCGTATCATGAAATTCTGGTATGCGTTCCAAGAGTGAATTTGCCATTATTCGGAAGTCTTTTCTTTTTTGACCAAGTATTGATCCAAGTATAACGCCTTCAATACCCCCAAGCGGGTGATTTGCAACCACGATCACTCCACCCTCACTAGGAATATGATCCATACCACTCACATCATATTTACAGTTCATCACATTGAGGACAGTATCATAAAACGATTCACCTGAATGTGATTCCTTCAGAGCTTTATGATATTTTCTTTTTAAACTGGTTAATCCCAGAATATGCTCTATGCTTTGCTCAAAAATGTCTGTAATTGAGGGGAATGGAACAAGTGGGATTCTTTTGAATGAAAGCGTAAAGGGATTTTGTGCGATGTCTTTTTGCATGATATTCCTCTATGATAATAAGCTGCAGTCGAACTTAATCACAAGAGAATTATGCATATGTTAACTTCTCCCACATCCACTTCATGTGTTGGTAACATTGGCACATATAATCCACTGTATTTTCCCTAAATTGTGGTGTAATTATTGAGTATCGAGATGTGTTGATGAAGTATTCATTGTTCT
>SXZI01000084.1 GCA_005788035.1 Bacteroidota bacterium | reverse complement strand
GCAGGAAGAATCACAAGCCCTGCATCAAGCTTTGCATGGCAAGGACAGCTCTGCATTGAAAGCATTTGAAAATGCAAAAGGCGAGAGATATCGTACTGCAAAAATGAATCGTGTGAAATTGGGACTCGATCTTCGTGGCGGGATGTATGTCATGATGGAAGTTGCAGTCGACACATTGCTTCGTGAAACAGCGGCGCGAGAAACAATCGATGAAACATTCGAAGCCGTTATGAAAGCCACACATGCTCAGGCAGAGTCATCAGGTGATGATTACTTGGATGTGTTTTATGCAAATTTTGATCGCATTGCTCGTCCGAAAGGCAAATCACTCATTTCCTATTTTGATGTTCCCGGCGTTCAGGATGTCACTGATGAAAAAGTAAAAGAGCGTTTGCGTGAAGATGTTGATGGAGCCATTGATCAAGCTTTGGAAGTTATTCGTCAGCGTATTGATAAATTCGGTGTCAGCGAACCGAATATCACAAAGCAGGGATCACGTAGAATCGTTCTTGAGCTTCCCGGTGTGAATAATGAAAAAGAAATGCGCCAATTGCTTTCAACTACGGCACGTTTGGAATTCAAGCTTGTTCGCAATAATGCAGACATCGTAAAAGCATTATATCGCATCGATGCATATTTGGCAAAGAGCAATGCAGGAAGCAAAACAGATACTGCCATAGCCGCAGTGGACAGCACCGCAAAAGATACTTCGAAGAAAGACACTTCTGCAGTTGCTGCTAAGTCCGACAAAAAGAAAAAAGACACAACAGCAGTAGCAGCTGATACTTCCAAAAAAGACACTTCAAAAACAGCATCCGCTGATTCAGCTGATCCTTATAAAGGTTTGAAGGATGAAGAGAAAGCAAAGCGTTATCAAAAAGATCATCAGCTTACATCTCTTATTCAAGTATTTCCGCTTGATCAAGAAGGACGTTTCATAAGCAAAGATGGCAATCCATCATATTTCTTCAATGAGAGCCAAGTTCCTGAGCTGGAATATGTGATGTATATTCCTTCAAAATTATATGCAAAATTTATGTCGATTCTCGACAGAGCGGATATCAAGAAACTCATCCCTGCTGATTTGCAACTCTTGCGTTCGGCAAAGCCAGAATTTGTTTCAAAAGATTTGAAAGACACAACCTTTGCAATGTGGTGTGTATTACGCAATGCTGAATTGACAGGTGAATATGTGACTGATGCTCGTGCATCATCCGATCCTATGACAAATCTTCCTGTAGTGATGATGGAAATGGATCAGGAAGGAGCAGAAAAGTGGGCCGATGTCACAGGCAAGAACATCAAAAAGAAAGTTGCGATTGTTTTGGATGATCAAGTATATTCAGCGCCGGTCGTTCAAAATAAGATTGCAGGTGGGAGTTCACAAATCACTGGCATGGATAGTCCGGAAGAAGCAAGACTTCTCGAGATTGTTCTCAAGGCCGGTGCATTGAAAGCACCTGTAAAGATCGTTGAAGAACGCGTTGTTGGACCTTCGCTCGGTGAAGATTCTATTCGTCGAGGTCTTATGGGAATGGGCATTGCATTCTTGCTTGTTGTTTTATTCATGGGTCTCTACTATTCAACAGCAGGTATGGTTGCGAATTTCGCAGTTATCATCAATGTGTTGCTCATTTTGGCAATTTTGACTCCGCTTGTTATTTCAGGTGGCGGAACATTGACCTTGCCCGGTATAGCAGGTATCATCTTGACAATAGGTATGGCTGTTGATGCGAATATTCTTGTATTTGAGCGTATTCGTGAAGAATTGTTGAGAGGTCGTGGATTTAGAAATGCCGTTGATGAAGGCTTTAGCAAAGCATTGTCTGCAATTGTGGACTCCAATGTTACAACATTCTTGACAGGCCTTATTCTGTTCCTTCTTGGAACCGGTCCTGTTCAAGGATTTGCTTTGACTCTTATGATTGGTATTATCACTACATTCTTCACGGCGATACTCGTATCACGCGCCATGATAGAATTGATGATCTCAAATGGCAAGGAAATAAATTTCGGTCAACCAACAACCATGGCTTAAGGAATCGGAGAAAACGATGCAATTATTTTCAAAAACAAATATTGATTTTTTGGGCAAGCGCGGCACCTTGGTGTGGGTTTCGCTCGTATTGAATGTTATCGGTATTGTTGCTCCTTTTGCGCTTGGATTGCGTTTTGGGATTGACTTTGCCGGTGGAACGGAAATCGCGGTGCAATTGAATGCGGAAAATAAAGTCGCTGAGATTCGTGCCGCAGTAGATGAAGCAAAATTGGTTGGTGCTGAAATAAAATCTTATGGTGCAGCCAATCAGTATCTTATACGCATTCCTGCAACTTCATATTCACAAGATCCTACAAGTGCAGTTGTTTCTGCAATTAAGGAAGCCATTCCCGGTGAGACCGTGAATTTGTTGAAGAAGGATTCGATAGGTCCAAAAGTTGGAGAGGAATTACGAAGCAAAGCATTGCTTGCTGTGATACTCGCCGTTATCGCTATCGGTATTTACATAGCATTTCGATTCGAATTTTTATATGGTGTGGGGGCTGCAATCGCGCTCTTGCATGATGTATTGGTGACGCTTGCTATGGTGACGCTCTTTAGTTCGCTTGGCATCATTAATCTTGAGATCAATCAAGCTATGATAGCGGCATTTCTGACGGTGGTTGGTTTCTCGGTGAATGATACCGTGATTATTTTCGACCGCATCAGAGAGAATCGTGAATTGCATAAAGGCATGAATCTTATCAAACTTATGAACCTCAGTATCAATGAAACATTATCAAGAACCGTGAATACGGTCATGACTGTTGTTTTGGTGCTTTTCACATTGGTTCTTCTTGGTGGCGAAGTACTTCAAGGCTTTGCTTTTACCATGCTTGTTGGTATTGTTACAGGTGCATATTCATCAATCTACATCGCAAGTTCATTCGTTGTATGGTTCATGGAAAAGATTCAGCATAAAGGAATTCAAGCTGAATATGACAAACAAAAGGCACCTGCCAAAGCATAAGCGTATGTATTCTGCATGATGCCGGAGAAGTACTTGGAAGATTATATAATCATAGCTCCTGAATCCATGCTTGGCGGACCCGATGCGCTGGCATTTAATGATGAAGTACGCGAGATTTCTCAAGCATGCAAGCATCTCGTGATTAATTGCGAGAATATTGCAATCATGAATAGTTCCGGTTTAGGAACCTTGATTAGTGCCCATGCCACGATGAAGCAACATGGTGGAGATTGTTCGCTTAGCAATGTTCCGGAACATGTACAACGTTTACTGAATTTGACACGATTGAATACACTATTCAATGTGTCATGAGTCTGACAAGACTCAACAACATATCACCAAAGTCCCCACAGCATTGCTGATGGGGGCTTTCTTTTGTTAATAACTTATGCAAGCACAATCATGAGTGTGAAAATCGTAGTCGGTGCCCAATGGGGCGATGAAGGAAAAGGAAAAATCGTTGATCTCTTGAGCGATTCGGTTGATATCGTTGCCCGTTATCAAGGCGGAGCAAATGCAGGTCATACCATCGTGATCGAAGGAAAGAAGTTTGTTCTGCACCTTATTCCGAGCGGTATTCTGCAAGATGATGTGCAATGTGTTATTGGCAATGGCGTGGTGATTGATCCTGTGGCGCTGATGGAAGAAATTGCGATGCTCGAGAGTTTTGGGATTTCAATGAAAGACAGATTATTCATCAGTCATAAAGCGCATCTTATCATGCCTTATCACAAGATGCTTGATAAAGCCCGTGAATCGCAGGCGAGTGCGGCCATTGGTACAACAGGTAGAGGTATTGGCCCGGCCTATATTGATAAATTCTCACGCAGTGGCATTCGCATCGTTGATTTACTAGATAGAACTGTCTTCGAAGAAAAATTGCGCGCAAATATTGAAGAGAAGAATGCAGTCCTCAAGAAAATTTATGATCATGAGGAATTGGAGATTGAGTCCATCATCAGTGAATATCTCGATTTTGATGTGAAGATTGACCCTTATATCAAAGACACGACGCTGCTATTGAATCAAGCAATTGCGGAAGGTAAATCCATATTGATGGAAGGAGCACAAGGTGCATTGCTTGATGTTGATCATGGTACTTATCCTTTTGTTACTAGTTCGAATCCCACGAGTGGTGGAGCATGCACTGGTCTTGGTGTTCCTCCTACTTCCGTAAATTCGGTAATTGGCGTTGTGAAGGCCTATACAACGCGTGTTGGGAACGGTCCTTTCCCAACGGAATTGCATGATGAAATGGGGGAAGAATTACGAAGAATCGGCGCAGAGTTTGGTGCGACCACAGGCAGGCCGCGTCGTTGCGGATGGCTTGATGGCGTAGCTCTACGATACTCTGTCATGATCAATGGCATAGATACCATCGCTCTTACAAAATTGGATGTATTGGATAATGTGCAATCCATCGGTATCTGCACAGGATATGAAGTTGATGGAAAAATGCTCAGGTCATTTCCGGCAAATGTCAAAGACTTGGCAAAAGTAAAACCGCATTATCAATTCCACGAGGGTTGGAATTGCTCGCTTGCCGGCATTAGGAACTATGATGATTTACCAAAAGCTGCAAAAACATATATCTCTGCCATTGAACAGATTGCAGGAGCCAAGGTTGGAATTGTATCACTCAGTCCGGATAGAGCAGATACCATCATTCGCTGAGGGTGAATGAACGATATGATCGAACGGCTTCATACATGATGATGCCTGAGGCAACAGCCACATTCAAGCTATGCTTTACTCCATACATCGGGATTTCAATCGCACCATCACATAGGGAAAGAATTTCATCATCAATCCCTGATACTTCATTGCCAACAATAAGAGCCAAAGGGAAGTGTTGGGGTTGAAGAGCATCATATGTAATTCCATTATCTGTCAACTCAACAGCCATCACGGTATACCCATTTTCTTTGCAAACCTCGATTGCATCCCGGCAGTCTTTATGGTATGACCATGCAACTGTTTCATCTGCCCCAAGTGCAGTTTTCGTAATGTCTTCACGAGGTGGTTTTGGAGAATATCCGCATAGCATTATTCCTTCAATCCCAGCCGAATCCGCACTTCTAAAGATAGATCCAATATTATAGACCGAGCGAATACTGTCAACAATTAATAACACAGGGTATTTTTTGAAAGAAAACGCCATGTCATGAGAAATTCTCTTTTCTAAGAGTTCAGAATGCAGTAATTTACGAATCGAGTTTTCCACATAGCTATCCACAGTGATGGATGAATCAAGGAATTCATGAGAAGAAGGACATTCATAGCGGCTTTGATCGGGATCTTGCCATTTGGCAAATGGATTGCATCCATAATTGCCTCAGAGGTGAAGAATGCCCCCATAGAGAAACCGCAACTTACAAAAATGCCTTCCCATGGTGAAGAAACTCCTTTACGATTTTTGGCTTTGGGGGATTGGGGAGCAGGTACTGCATTACAAAAAGATGTCGCTGCATCCATGAATGCATATGCCATGAGCAATCCCATTGACATGATCATTTCCACGGGTGACAATATCTATGGAAAAGGTGTCAAGAGTGTTGATGATCCTCAATGGAAAACAAAGTTTGAGGATGTATATGTTGGGGAACACTTGCAGAAGCCATGGTATGCCATATTTGGCAATCATGATTACCTCGGAAATCTCCCTGCTCAGATAGAGTATTCCAAAGTGAATCCACAATGGAATTTCCCTGACTTCTATTATACCTTTGAAAAGAAAGCGGGTGATGCATCCGTAGAATTTTTCATGTTAGATACTAATCTGCTCGTTGATGGGAATGACCGCAATATGCTTGTATGGCTTGAGGAGTCATTGGAAGCATCCACTGCATATTGGAAAATCGTTGTAGGGCATCACATGATACGCTCATATGGGGTTTATGGGGATCAGCGATTCATGATCAATAAAGTGAAGCCGATATTAGACTTTTACAAGGTTGACATGTATTTGTCCGGCCATGATCACGATATGCAATTGATCAAACATCCCGAAGACGTCTTTTATCAGGCAATTTCCGGAGCAGGTGGTGGTAGCAGGGATACATCTTGGGGTATGCACAGTTTATTTTCAGAAACGAATGGCGGCTTTGCCGCGATAACGGCAACGTCTTCCTGTGCATATATTGAATTCATCAATAGAAACGGCGAAATTATTTTCTCTCACACCATTGAGAAATCTTGAATACGGATTCGCTTAGTTGACTGCAAGTCCGATACTTAATACAAAGTAATGAGTAAAATTAATGATCTAGACTATGAAATGTTCATGCAGTTCATTAGGCCTATCGATTAGTTTTATGGTTTATGCCCCTATAAGGGCTCTATACGCATCTGCATCCATCAAACCATCAAGCTCGGATGGATTGGAGAGTTCGATTTTCATGAGCCACCCTGCACCATAAGGATCTTGATTCACTTGCTCAGGTCCATCATTCAATCCTGTATTGCATTCAATAATTGATCCACTCACAGGTGCATATAAATCAGCAACAGTCTTCACTGCTTCAATTGTACCGAATGTGTCACCAGCAGCAACAGTTGCATTATCATTGAAATCCAAATACACCACATCGCCAAGTTCGCTTTGTGCATGTTCCGTAACGCCAACCGTACCGACATTTCCTTCAACTTTGATCCATTCATGATCTTTTGTGTACTTGAGTTCTGATGGAATATTCATGATAATTTCCTTTGAGTATCGTTGAGAATTATTGCCAACCTTTTGTGTCGAGATATTTCGTGTCAAAATCTCCCGCTTTGAAATCCGGGTTATCCATCATCGCACGATGAAATGGAATTGTTGTATGCACACCTTCGATAATAAACTCCTCCAAAGCTCTTTTCATCTTTGCTATTGCTTCTTGACGCGTTGGTGCAAATGTAATCAGCTTTGCTAGAAGAGAATCATAATATGGCGGAATCGCATAACCTTGATACATGTGGGAGTCCACACGTACACCATGACCGCCGGGGAAATTCACCGTCTTCAATACTCCGGGTGAAGGTCTGAAATCATGGAATGGATCTTCAGCATTGATGCGACATTCAATTGAATGAAATTTTGGAGCCATTTGCGTGAGACTCAATTTCTCACCTGATGCTACTAGCAACTGTTCCTTCACAAGATCAATGCCAAGTGATGCTTCTGTGACCGGATGTTCCACTTGAATGCGAGTATTCATTTCCATGAAATAAAAGTTCTTATGCTTGTCCACAAGAAATTCAATGGTACCTGCACCTTCATAATTCACTGCCAATGCTGCTTTTACGGCGGCATCTCCCATTTCCTTGCGAAGTGTTTCGGTCATGATTGGTGAGGGTGTTTCCTCAATCAATTTTTGATGTCTGCGCTGTATCGAACATTCGCGTTCATTCAAGTGTACAGCATTGCCATATCTGTCAGCAAAGATCTGGAATTCAATATGTCTAGGCTCTTCAATAAATTTCTCGATATACACATCGGGATTATTGAATGCAGACTCCGCTTCATTTCGTGCAACGATGAAGAGATTTTCGAATTCTTCGGCGCTTGGTACAAAACGCATGCCTTTCCCACCGCCGCCAGCTGATGCTTTGATCATGACGGGATATCCCATGGCATCTGCGATGGCTTTTCCTTCTTCAACAGTTTCAACAATGCCATCAGAACCAGGTATGACAGGCACACCGGCAGCCTTCATGGTATCCTTGGCCACGGATTTATTACCCATATTACGAATAGCATGTGCACTCGGACCAATGAATGTGATGCCTATTTCAGCGCAAATTTCTGCGAAGGTGTCATTTTCTGCCAGGAATCCATAACCCGGATGAATTGCATCGGCACCCGTGATCTGTGCAGCGGTTATAATGGCAGGAAAATGCAGATAACTCTCGCGTCCGGAAGCAGGGCCGATGCACACTGCTTCATCTGCAAAACGCACATGTAACGATGTTTTGTCTGCAACTGAATAAACCGCAACGGTTTTGATTCCCATTTCCTTGCATGCACGAATTACGCGCAATGCAATTTCTCCGCGATTTGCTATTAAGACTTTTTGTATCATAATTGTAGCATGTATCGTGATAAAATGCATTCCAAAGGAATGATTAATCCGGCTTTACGATGAACAAAGGCTGATTATATTCAACCGCTTGTGCATTGTTTGCAAGTATGCTCACGATTGTTCCGGAGACATCGCTCTCGATTTCATTCATGAGTTTCATTGCTTCAACGATACAGAGTGTCTGGCCGACACTTATTCGAGAACCCACTTGAACAAAAGAAGGCGCATCTGGAGAAGGCGCACTGTAAAAGGTTCCGACAATGGGGGAAAGGATAGTGTGCGTATTTTCATCAGCAACTGGTGCGGCAGCTGGCATTGCTTGCACAGGTGCTGGCTGACTATTTGTGACATGAGCAGGCACATGCGTATGAGCAGCAGGAGCTACCTGCGCAACAACATTATCAGGACCACGCTTGGAGATTGAAACCGAAGCACCTTCTTCTTCAATCATGAGCTCAGTTGCGGAACTTGCATCAAAAATGGCCAAAAGTTCTTTCAGGTATTGTAAATCCATGATGTATTCTCCTTTATGAATGAAAAAGCGTGTCACTGAGAATATCACGAGACACGCTTCTCAAGAAGTGTCTAATTGAGTTATTCCTTCACACGCTCAACATATTCGCCATTGCGTGTATCAATGCGAAGCATATCCCCTTCATTCACGAATATTGGCACCTGAATGGTAGCGCCTGTCTCAACCGTTGCCGGTTTCAACACATTCGTAGCAGTATCTCCACGAACACCAGGCTCGGTTTGTGTGACGCGCAAATGAACATGGGGAGGCAATTCAACTGATAGCACAGAAGTCTCATCAGAAGTCAATTGAACGGCCTGATTCTCTTTCATGAATTTCGCTGCATTGCCCACAATATTAGCATCTACAGGAATTTGATCATAGGTATTCACATCCATGAACACATATGATTCGCCATCTCTATACAAATATTGATAATCATTGCGCTCAACTCTCACGAATTCAATGGTTTCACCGGATCGATATCTATTCTCCAGCAATTTGCCTGTGCGAAGCACGCGCAGCTTAACTTGATAGAAAGCACGAAGATTTCCGGGAGTGCGGTGTTCACTTTCCAATACTTGGCATAATTCACCATTATATTTCAAAAAAGCACCAACGCGAAGATCGGCTGTGGTTGCCATACACCATCCAAATTGTGAAGAAGTATAAGGGTAAGTTTCCCTATATGAGAGGTCTCGAGCGGATTCGAACCGCTGTAGGGGCTTTTGCAGAGCCCTGCCCAGCCACTAGGCGACGAGACCGATACTTGAATGTTCAAGAACAAACAAGGAATACAAAAATACCTTTGTGAAGGCGTATTTACAAGTATAAAAACAGATGTGGAAAAGATGGCGAAGATTCAAAAAAAGTATGATATATCAGATTGCCGAGAGCATTGCAGTGCCTATTTTTGTAATAGTCATATTGCGAAAAGAAGCAATGTGACGATGTTTCATTTTACGGGACTCATTATGGCCTCTTCCAATCCTCTGTTTTTGACCAAACCGCTATCACAATTGCAACAAGAGGCGGATGGCGTGGGTGAAAGCCATACGCTCAAACGTACACTCGGACCAATGAATTTGGTTCTCTTGGGTATAGGTGCAATTATTGGCGCCGGACTTTTTTCATTGACTGGTATTGCTGCAGCAAATAATGCAGGACCGGCAGTTACGATTTCATTCATCGTTGCGGCAGTTGGATGTGCATTTGCAGGTTTGTGCTATGCTGAATTTGCATCCATGATTCCCATCGCGGGATCTGCATATACATATTCATATGCGACTATGGGAGAATTGCTCGCCTGGACAATAGGTTGGGATTTGGTGTTGGAATATGCGGTTGGTGCTGCAACAGTTGCCATAAGTTGGTCTCGATATCTCGTAAAGTTATTAGGCATATTTGAAGTCGGTCTTCCGCATCAATTATTGATGTCTCCTTGGGATCCACCCTATGCAATGCCGGATGGAACTTTGGTCTCGGGTATCATAAACTTACCCGCTGTATTCATTACGGTAATGATGTCGCTGTTGCTTATTCGTGGTACTGAAGAATCAGCCAAAACAAATGCAATCGTGGTCTTTCTGAAAGTAACAGTCGTACTTATTTTCATCGGCCTTGGGTGGTCATATATTGATCCCGCAAACTATACACCGTATATCCCTGACAATACCGGAGTCTATCAGCATTTTGGTTGGACCGGCATCGTAACAGGTGCGGCTGTCGTGTTCTTTGCATTCATTGGTTTTGATGCTGTTTCTACGGCAGCACAAGAAGCTAAGAATCCTCAAAAAGACATGCCGATTGGTATTTTGGGTTCGCTTGCTGTATGCACGGTTCTCTATGTACTTTTTGCTCATGTCATGACCGGACTCGAGAATTATAAAAACTTCGCAGGTGAGGCTGCACCGGTTGCTTTAGCAATTATGAAAACCCCCTATACATGGCTGCAAACTGCAATCATCGTTGCGATTTTGGCGGGGTATTCATCTGTGATTTTGGTAATGTTGCTCGGTCAGTCACGCGTCTTTTTCTCAATGAGCAAAGATGGATTGTTGCCAGGCATGTTCGCCGCGGTGCATCCCAAGTTTCATACTCCCTATAAATCAAATCTGTTCTTCATGGGTTTTGTTTCGCTCTTTGCGGCATTTGTCCCAGTCACTGTTGTGGGAGAAATGACGAGCATCGGTACGCTCTTTGCATTCATCTTGGTTTCATTCGGAATTATCATCATGCGAAGAACACATCCCGATGTTCCACGTGCATTCAAGACTCCTTTAGTTCCGCTTGTCCCAATGCTTGGAATCGGCACTTGTTTTTACATGATGTATTCATTGCCACTTGATACATGGTTGAGACTCATCATTTGGATGGCAATCGGTTTTGTATTGTATTTTTCATACGGCGCTAAACATTCAAAAATTCGCAAAGCAGCGTTAAGCTGATCAAATGCAACTGTTCAATGAAGGTCAAGGAAATTTCCTTGACCTTTTTCTTTTGTACTTCATATGGCTGATTTTAATCCCTCTCAATATTGGCAAGATAGATTATCCAAAGACATTGGTTTGCACAGAGTTGGACATCTTGCATATGGCAAGGCATTCAACCGAGCGCTTTATGCAATTCGAAGACATGTCTTTAGAACGGTATGCAAAAGGCATATTGAAGACATTGATAAAAAAATAATTCTTGATTGTGGAAGCGGCACCGGATTTTATCTGAATCTATGGCTGAGACAATCTCCACGTGCTTTGTCAGGACTCGATTTCACGGAAGCTTCAGTTGAGTTTTGCGCAAGAAGATTCCCCTCTATAGTTATGTATCATTGTGATCTTTCAGATCATGATTCCATGAGTGTAATCGGCGATGCATCGCAAGATATCGTTTCTGTATTCGATGTCTTGTTTCACATCACAGATGATGCTCACTATAAGATGGCTTTGAATCAATTGGGAAGAATCATGAAGGACGATGGCATATTGTTGTATTCTGACAATTTGCCGCAATCCGGCACGAAGAGGGAAAGGCATATAGTGCATAGATCTATGCATGAGGTATATGAAGCATTGGATACAGCAGGATTTGAGATTATCGAAAGGTTACCAATGTTTTATCTTATGGGATATCCTGTAGATACAGCATCTTCTTGGCCGGGAGCATTGTGGAACTTGTTCATGTATCCG
>SXZI01000083.1 GCA_005788035.1 Bacteroidota bacterium | reverse complement strand
TATATGTAGGTGGTGCTGAGCATGCAGTATTGCATTTGTTATATGCTCGCTTTTGGCATAAAGTGTTATTCGATCATGGTCTTGTGTCTACCAAAGAACCTTTTGCAACACTCTTTCATCAAGGACTGATCCTTGGAGAAGATGGAAGAAAGATGTCCAAGTCACTTGGCAATGTTGTCAATCCTGATGATATAGTAAAACAATATGGCGCTGATTCATTACGACTTTTCGAAATGTTCATGGGTCCGCTTGAAGCCGCAAAACCATGGTCATCAAAAGGAGTTGAGGGAGTCAATAGATTTTTGAATCGTGCTTGGAGATTGATTGCCGATGAAGATGGAAAGCTTCTTTCATCGGTGAAGAAAGGACATCAAGATTCTCCCGAAATTGAATTTGTTCTTCATTCAACAATCAAAAAAGTTGGCGAAGACATTGAATCCTTGAGTTTCAATACCGCAATTTCTCAAATGATGATTCTCGTAAATGAATATACTGCCAGCACAATTCGCTCTCATGAGTCGATGAGTGCTTTCATACGCATACTTTCTCCATTTGCACCACATATGTGTGAAGAATTGTGGCAAATTCTTGGTAATGACACTTCCATCACAAAAGCGGATTGGCCTGAATATAATCCCGACAAATTACAACAGTCAACAGTTGAAATTGTATTGCAGGTGAATTCCAAGATTCGTTCACGCGCTATCGTTCCATCGGATGCAGATGAAGATGCACTAAAGGAAATCGCATTGAATGATGAAGTGATCAAGAAACATCTTGAAGGACTCACCATTCGGAAATCAATCATTGTCCCGGGTAAACTTGTGAATTTCATTGCAAACTAAGATGTCACTACTTCGACTCATCTATCTTGCACACAGATTTGGAACCTCGTTAAGAAAGCGAGGTTTCATTGCATTTACACGAATTGTCGCAATAGTAAGTATAGCTATTGGATGCATGGCTCTGCTACTCTCAATGGCGATTCTCGATGGATTTAAATTGGCTCTCGAGCAGAATGCAGTAAAATTTACGGCACATATTCGTATTCAGTCTTTCAATGGAGAAATGCCTCCGCCATTACCCAAATCCGTCTTGGAACATCCTGCTATTGCTTCTTCTGAAACAGCATTGCAAAAAGAAGGTTTGATCAAAAAAAAGGGTGGAAACATAGAAGGCGTGCTCTTAAAGGGAATCGATGATGCACGTGAATTTTCTTCCCGGCCAAAGGAATTAAGAAAAGGAAGATTCACTTTTTCACATGATTCGATCAAGGAAATCATCATCGGAGAAAGACTTGCCAATGGAATGAGTATGAAATGTGGAGATACAGCAATCATCACATCCATGATCATTGATTCCACGGGATCAGGCGTGCCATTGCCAGTCACTCAAAAGTATCGCATCATAGGACTATACAAAACCGGCATGTCACAGTATGATGAGCTCTATGTTTTTCTTCCAAGAAAAAGTTTGGCCTCACTACTCGGCACAAATGCAGAAGCACGTTCTCATTATGAATTGATGGTTAAACCTGATCAAGACATCAATTTACTTGCACAAGAAATTCAACACATCGTTCCATATCCATTATTCGTGCAAACGGTATTTGATTTACATGCAGGAATGTTTCATTGGATTGAATTGCAAAAAAAACCTATTCCCATCGTATTAAGCTTAATCGGAATAGTAGCTGTTATGAATATCCTGACGAGCTTATTGATCATCGTTATCGAAAAAACAAAAAGTATCGGCATCTTGAAATCACTCGGCATGAAGCCATCTTCCATCATGCTTGTATTTTCCTTGCAAGGAATCGGCCTGGGTTTGATGGGGGTATTCATTGGTTGCATCGGCAGCTATGCACTCTGCACACTCCAGCAAACCTATCAAATCATCAAACTCAATGGAGATTTATATTTCATCGATTCCCTCCCTATATCCATGAAAGCATGGCACTATTATCTCGTATGCGGATCAGCCCTCTTTTTGTCATTGCTATCAACATTTATCCCCTCTCTTATCGCTTCCCGTATCTCTCCAACACAATCTTTGCGCTTTAGATAATTCTTCCATATCTCTGATAGATGACGTCCACCTGGGTTGATGGATCTCGAAAACACAAAGATGTGTCAATCCGATGATGTTGAGGATTGAAAGTAAAATATGTGTCCGCCTCCGGTGTAAGCATTATCCTACTTACATGTATCACCGAACATTCATGCAATGCTTCATGAAACACCGATACGCCTCCAATCAAGAATACCTTCTCAGAATGTAATTCATCAGCTTTATTCAATGCTTCAGACATGGATGATACAATATGCACTCCATCAGTGACAGGAATCGAATTGGATATGATGATATGATGTCGATTGGATAATAGAGAGGGCAATGATGCGAATGTATTCTTACCCATGATCATAGTATGACCCTCTGTAATGCTCTTGAACAATCGTAGTTCGGAAGGTATATGCCATGGCAATGCTCCCTTATTCCCGATTGCATCATTAAGGCCTATGGCAAGTATGGCTTCGAGTGAGAATGAGTATGACATCAATTCAATGACATTGGGAACACGTAATGTGCAGCATTGTGATGAAACATTGCTTCTTCTATGTCAATGTCCATGAATGCCTTCATAGGGAATTTATCAATATAGGACTCGATCTCGAGTATATTGTCACCGAACATAGTCACCCACAATGTGGTTCTATCTATCGACAATGTATATGTTGAAACCACTCCTCGACCCATCAGCTTATTGATATAGGCCCTTTGAGAAGGTATCAAAGCCATGAATTCAGGAGTGAATTCTTCCGGCAATGTGATATTGACCATATAACATTTCATATTCTTCATCTCCGTAGATATTGAGAATGGAAGACCATCATCTTTTCTCGTGAATATTCTTTGATTGAGTAAGGAATTCCTCCCCATCCCAATCCAGATTGATCACGTCCACCAAAAGGCATCCAGTCCACTCGAAATGCCGTATGATCATTATGCATAACGGCACTTGCATTCAATGATGACATCACATTGAATGCAATATCAGTATTCTTTGTAAATATTGATGCCTGAAATCCAAAGGATGAAGAATTTATGGTGTTGATTGCTTCTTCCATGGTTGCATATGCATGCAAACACAAAACAGGACCGAATATTTCCGAAGTAGATACC
>SXZI01000082.1 GCA_005788035.1 Bacteroidota bacterium | reverse complement strand
GATGAAATGGTGCATGTCGCAAAAGAAATGAAAAGAAGATCCATGAATATTCCACTCATGATTGGCGGAGCAACCACATCTCGCGTTCATACTTCCGTGAAGATTGCGCCAGGATATGATGGATGCGTGATACATGTGCTTGATGCCTCAAGAGCGGTTCCTGTTGCAGGACAACTCATTTCCAAAGAACATCGTGATGCATTCATCAATGATAATGCACAAGAACAAGAACGTATTAGAATAGACTATGCACGAAGAACTTCTGAAAAGCAATTGATTTCCATTGAGAAAGCACGATTGAATAAACTATCACTATTTACATGATTGTCAGGATTAGTATGCTTGCCACGATTAACAAGATATATATGAACTCCACAACCCTGATATTCCTTTTTTTGATATTCGCAACTATGACCATGAATGCTCAACAATTCACGCCTCCATTAAGTATCCCGAAGCCCGTCAAAGAAACTTTGCATGGCGTGATGCTCACGGATCCATATCTTCATTTGGAGGATAAAGAAAATCCGGAAGTGATTTCCTGGACAAAACAGCAACATGATGCAACGATGAAATATCTCAAAGAGACAGCGCCTGAAATATCGGGCTTGAATGATGAGATTCGTACATTGTTTGATCGTGAAGTAACATCACCACCAAGAATCAAAAAGGGAAGAGTGTTTTTCTCTCGAAGAAAAAAAGGTGAATCTCAATTCAAGTATTATACGCTCCTTGATGGTAAAGAACAATTGCTCTTTGATCCGATGAAACTTGATCCGGAAGGGAAGACATCCATTTCAGGTGTGGTGATCAATAAAGATGCATCGAAACTTGCGATTGCAACACAAACAAAAGGCGCGGAGATTACCGATTATCGTATCATCGATTCAAAAACGGGGCAACAAATCGGTGAGACATTAATCGGTATCAGTGGTTTTTCATGGAAGCAGGATGAAACAAGAGCATTCATCACGCCAAGAACCAAAGAATTGATTGAGAATCAAATACCGCTTGCTGTGTATGAGCATACGATGGGTAAGCCAATATCCGAAGCCATCAAATTGCTTGCGCCGGATGATGCAAAAGACTTTGCCTCAATCTATGAACCGGAAGATGAATCAGTTCAGGTATGGAGCACGGGAGATTTTTACAGTAATACTGTGTCATTCAGGAAGATTGGAAGTTCAGACAAACCACGCATGATCTATTCAAGCAAGAAATTCAAGTCATCACCTGAGTTCCGAGGCAAGAACATTTATTGGTTCTCCAATCATGAAGCACCGAATTTCTTCATAGCAAAATCCACGGTCGATAATCCTGAATTCGAAAAAGCAACAATACTCGTACCCGAAGGCAAAACGGTTATTGAAGGATATGATGTGACGAGTACATATCTACTCGTTCAAGATAAAAAAGATGTGATGTCTCGCATCATGGTGCATGACTTGAACGGTGCATTCATCAAAGAATTGACATTGCCTGAATTCGGGAATGTGGCATCCATGAGTTATGATCGTGATGAGGACATTGTATATGTCTCCATTTCATCATTCACATCAACGCAAAAAATCTATAAGCTCAATGGCAAGACATTGGAATGGACATTCTTCTATCAAGATGAAATTCCAATGGACTTGTCCGATATTCAAGCATCACTCGAATTCGTGGAGTCTAAAGATGGAGTGAAGATTCCAATGTTCATCGTCCATAAAAAAGACATCAAGAAAGATGGTAATAATCCTGTATTGATCACCGGCTATGGTGGATTCAATATCGGGATGAGTCCTGAATTCGTGGGTTATAATGCATCCTTTTTGAAGCGTGGTGGAATATATATTCGCGTTGGTTTACGTGGTGGTAATGAATATGGCGAAGCTTGGCATTTGGATGGCATGCTCAAGAAAAAGCAGCATACATTTGATGACATGATTGCCGCAACCGAATGGCTCATAACGAATAAGTATTCAAATTCAAATAGGATTGTTGCAAGAGGTGGATCCAATGGAGGTTTATTGATGGGTGCGATTGCAACACAAAGACCTGATCTCTATCGTGCAATCATTTGTCAAGTGCCACTGCTCGACATGATTCGTTATCACAAGTTTCGTATTGCTCGCTATTGGATTCCGGAATATGGAGATCCTGATAGAGCAGAAGATTTTGGAACGCTCATTCAATATTCACCATATCACAATATCAAAGCAGGAGTTGAACTTCCTGAGATGCTTGTGAGTGTTGGTGAATTCGATATGCGTGTGGATCCATTGCATGGAAAGAAATTTGTTGCCTTGGCGCAATCCAGACCCGAGCAAGAAAAGCCAATCATGTTGCATGTAGATTATGATGCTGGGCATGGAACAGGAAAATCAATTGAGCAAATCATCGAAGACCAGGCATTTTTCTGGCGATATATTTTTAGTCGTTTGAATATGAAGTGAGAGTAATCATGCGGAATATCCTTTTCATGGTTTTGGCATTGTTTGCAATCGAGGCAAGTGCACAAAAGCCAAAGAAGAAAAAGAATGTCACATTACAACAAGAAGCACCAAAGCGCTATACACTGCGTTCCGGAGAAGTTTTATTGTTTTCCGAAATGGATGGCATGCGTACGAAGATCACCGTGTCATTCGATAATCATGGATCTCGCGAAGTGACCGAGTCAGTTGGATTTCGTTCTGTTGAACGGGATCTTAATTTGAAGGTACATTCAAAAAGTATTTTCGCAAATGGAGTATTGATGACAATCGATGTACAAGAAGGAACGGGAACGCGCTATCCGGTGGGACAATTCGCTGATGCGGGCGGAATCAATTTCGCAACAATCACGGATAGCGTCAAAAAAGAGATTGGCCTGGAAAAGACAAATAAAACTGACACAATTTTGGGTTATGTATGTGATGTTTGGACAATTACCCATCCGGTAATTCCTTTTTCAGGTACATATTCTGTTTGGGGCAATCTTGTCTTGAAAAGCGAAACGATGACAAATGGCGTTCCGATGAAAACCTATGCGGTGAAGATAGAAGCGAATAAACCATTCGATGAATCATTGCTTGCTATACCGGAAGACATCGTCTTCAAAGAACCGGGCAAATAATTATTGCTGATTCAAATGTTTAGGATGGACAAAGAGAAAGCCAAATTCTTCGGCTCCGTCTTTTGTGATAGTTTTATGATGAAGGAGATGCGCTTTTCGTAATGCCTCTGCATAGCGTCCTTTCATGCGCATTCCAAGCTTCACTCTACGATGCACGATGATGTCATGCGCAACGAAATACAAGACTCCATACACACTGATGCCGATGCCAATCCAAAAGAGGGGAGTGAATCCATCGATACCCAAAACGATGCAGATGATTGAGGCGAGACCGAACACAATACCAAATACATCATTCAATTCAAAGCGACCATGCCGCGGAGCATGATGCGTTTTGTGAATGAACCACAGTGGGCCATGCATCAGAAATTTATGCGAAGACCATGCAATACATTCCATGCCAATCACGGTTGCGATGATGATGCCGAATATTTCAAGAATTGTTATCACAGAAAATCGATGATGTCATGTCTGGAAAGCACGCCCGACAAAGAACCATAATCCGAAACCAAAATGGCATGATGCGTTTTAAGCAATGCAATTGCGCTGTGCACATCCTCACTTGCATCAAGAATAGGCATTGGTTCTTCTTGAACTGTTTTTACAGTGGAAGAAAGCAAGGATCTGTCTGCGATGACTTTTGCCATGAGTTTATTCTCGCGCAATGTGCCTACCGAAATTCCATTGTCAATCACGGGGATTTCAGAGATTTCATATTCTTGCATGAGATGCAATGCTTCTTCAATCGTGGCATCAGGATCGATGCTGATCAGCGAGGGGATTCCTTTTGCATTTGATTTCACAGCCAATGCAGTTTTTACCGTTAAGCGCTGATCATCCAATAAATGTTGTTCTTTGAGCCATTCATCGGAATGATGTTTCGT
>SXZI01000081.1 GCA_005788035.1 Bacteroidota bacterium | reverse complement strand
GTGATTCCAATTGCGGTACATAATCGAGATGGAATGTCCTTACCCATGCAAACCGACTTGGCAAAGGTACATAATGTTACCGGCTATCCGAGCGGTGTGATTAACCGAAAAGAAAGAACAGTTGATGGAAATACAGGATATGGCGTTCATCCATCTTCTTGGAATAAGGTGATCGATACCACGACCATGAAACAAACATCTCCTGTGAAGGTGCAAATATCCTCGTGGAAGATTGATACGAATTCGAAAACCATCAGCATCACTGTCTCAGCAGAATTCTTCGAAGACTTTTCTGAATCGCTATCATTTAACTGTGCTGTGATGGAAGACAGCGTCACGGGAACAGGAAAACAATTCGATCAAGTCAATTATGTAAGCAATAGGGCCGGCTATGAAGGACATCCCTATTTCTATGAAGATGGAACCATCGTTAATTATGTTCATGAAAATGTGCTTCGCCATTATGGGGGAGGAATCAAAGGGATACAGGGATCACTTGCACAAGGTGCTTTTTACGGCGATGTGAAACAACACACTTTTGTGATTCCACTCGATACAATGACCATACAACATCCCAAGCATGTCTGGGTTGCCGCATGGGTGCAATATGCTGAAGCCGGACATGAAATTTTGAATGCTGCAAGTGCGGGAAAATCTCCAACTCCAAAATCGCTTGCGGTGGCCGCGGGAATTTCCGTTACAACTCCACCGGCACAAATAGAATCAGGCACAAAACATAATCATACCATCAAACTGAATAATACAAGAGAATTCCCCATCACAGTTCGAGTCTTTGCCGATCAGGAAAGTATCATATCGGATGGTTGGTCATTTGCATTTACTCCGCCTGAAATTGAAATACCTGCAAAAAGCTCACGAAATGTATCTCTTGAAACGAGCTCTGCATCGGGGATTGGAGCAGCTAACTATATCATCAGAGCGCAAGTTGTTCCAAAGGATTCAATTCGTGGTCTTTCCACGAAAACTCAAACAACGGTGATTTCAAAAGAACAAGATATCGTCCTGATGCATTTCGATGGCACTCCTCAAGATGCCACATTGCAAAATTGGTCTGTTCTACAGGCGAGTCCACTATATGCAAAGAAAGTGTCCATCATAGCAATCAATGATAGCAATGTGAATGCATTCAACTTTTCAAATGTGCGTGCATTCATTGTGCCTGAATCATATCGTAGCAGAACGAATTTGATATATGGATCGAAAAAAGTATTGCCATTTATTGATGCGCAATTCAAGGCCGGTAAGCCAATGCTGATGTGGTCGCCAATGAATCTATGGCTCGTTGCAGGAAATTATCCTCCGGAAGTTTCACAAAGCATCAAAAATGTATGGAACAATACATTCGGCATCGATGGAGAAGTGTATCCATGGGCACCTATGCTTTGGAACATGGATGAAGGTAAACCGGTGGAATTTGGTGTGAAAGGAAACACAAATGACATGCACACATCAGGCATATCATTCACAGTGAATAATCCAGCCAATCAACATACATCTATCTGGGTGGATTGTTTAAGAATTCTTGATAATGAAAAAGCAAAAGCGGTTTTATTTTTTGATTCAGACAAATTGCAGGATCCACTACATGTTGCAGCTGTGAAAATCAAAAGTGATAAAGGCGTTCCGGCAATTTATCAGGGATTCCCGATGGAGTGTGCGGGGTCAGGCAGTGAAGGTACTGCAATGAGACAGGTTCTACTGCATAATTATATGGACTATCTTCTGAACAAAACAGATATTCAAGACAATGCATTGCAACCTTTGGGAATTGCACTTTCACCGAATCCTGCAAGTAGTAGTGTACAGATTACCATTCCCGTTGAATCGTCCTCCGCAATCTGGAAACTCTATGCAAAAGATGGTGAATTGAAAAAGGAAGGTGAATCAACACAATCAACATTCACTATAGATTGCACAGGTTTATCATCAGGTTCATATCATGGAGTGATAGAACATGCACATAGAAAAACATTTTTTAAATTCATTGTTCAACATTGATACCAATATGATACAACGCATAGTACTGTACATGCTGCTCTTTTGCTTTGGAGCAGAGGGCTTTGCTCAAACATTGAATCTCATGTATTATGTATCAGCCAGACCGGGTGAACATGGGATGTGGGTTGCAAGGCAGTTACCCAATGGTTCATGGCTAAGAGGTGAGAAAGTCTTGATCGATGGCGTCTTCGATGGAAATGGAGTCGATCCGGATATCTTCAAACAAAGCGATGGTTCACTTCGATTGTATTATTTCCAAGGATATTTTGTAACCCCGCCACCACAAAATCCAGGACCGAATCCAATTTATTCTGCAGTGTCGACCGATGGTATTCGTTTCACAGGAAAAAGAAAGGTATTTGAATATGATAATGTATTCGACCCATCCGTTGTGCAATTACCCAATGGTTCTTATGTAATGGGTTGCACACAGATGATTGGAAACACGGTGAATACAGTAGTGGCAACAAGTAATGATGGATTGACTTTTACCTATAAAACCACTGTACAAAATACCGGCATACCGGAAATGATGGTGCTTCAAGATGGATCGATTCGCTTATTCTATAATGGTGCCGGTGGCATAGTGAGTTCACGATCAACAGATGGTGGAACCACATGGCAAAAAGAGCAAGGTGTACGTTTGGCCAATCAGCAATTTGTGGGAGATCCCAGTGTATCGAAAGTCGGGAATGTTCTTCGTATGTATGTAAAGGGTTTCAATGCAAATGGTGGACAGAAATTAGTCGGACACAAAACGCAATATGCTGAAAGCACAGATGGTGGAAATACATTTCAAATGCAGCAACAATTGGTATTGGATAGTGCAAGCGTTCCTGAAGGCGTAGAAATGAATGTTGCTTTGACTATGGAGTCATTGTCCAAACATGATACTTCATGTCTTGGCGAAGATGTTGTGTTTGAAGCAAAAGTAGCGGGTAAGCCGGAAATGCTTCCATTGACTTATCAATGGACTCGAAATGGCATTCAGATTCCAAATGCGAATGCTGCAAAGTATACAATAAACAATATCTCGATATCTGATTCAGGAGCATATTCAGTAATTGTGAGCGTTGGTCAATTATCTTCCGGCACATTATCCGCAACTTATGGACCAATAGGTTTATCAATAAAACCGCAAACAATGATTGTGAATGACATACAACAGGAATTATCATTGTGTCATGATCAAATGAAAGTGGTTTCATGCATGGCACAAGGAATGCAGCTCAACTATCAATGGATGAAATCCGGTAATGCCATTATAGGTCAGCAGAAAAATGAAATAGTGATCAATGGGAAAGATTTCATCGATGGTGATGAAATATATTGTGTCATCAAAGGTGATTGCGGTGCAGACACGACCAAAAGAATGAAGATTTCCATTACTCCGGAATTACGAATCACAAAAGATTTGTCCGATGGATATGCGATACAGCTTGGTGCAGATACTGTGTTATCGGTCAGGATTTCTTCTAAGAATTGTACATATCAATGGTTGAGAAATGATGTTCCATTGATGACAGAGCAAATCGCAAATGATACTATCATCACATTGAATATTTCTTCGATGGATACATCGAAGTCAGGAAGATATGCACTACTGATTCGGAATCAATGTGATACATTGACTTCTGTAAAAGCGGTATTGTCAGTAACAATGCCAAGTTCAGTCGAAGAGGGTCAATCCATATTGATATTTCCTCAACCCGCTGAGCGAGCATTGCATCTTCAAGCAAATAATAACAATGATGTATTGAAAGCGGTTTTGATGAATGTACATGGAACAGTATTGCGGATATGTGATGTGGTTGCCGGAAAAGGATTCATGTTGATTGATGATATTCCTTCGGGACTATATTTCATTCGAATGTCTGATGTGGTATATCCTTGCATCATCCATCATTAATGAGGTAGTACATGAATTTGATTAAAGTCATTGGAATGATCATTTTTGGATTGATATTGGGTGCTATTGTCAATATGGGACTTGTGGAATTGGGAGGGATGCTCATTACACCGCCAATCGGTGCAGACTTGACCACAGAGGCAGGATTACAATCAGCGATGTCGCTTATGACGCCCATTCACTTTCTCTTTCCATTTCTTGCACATGCATTCGGTACATGTTCAGGTGCCTGGTTTGTGACCAAATTTACAAAGTCACAATACACTTTAGCGGCTTATGCCATTGGCATATTTTTCTTAATCGGCGGAATAATGATGGTTGCTACAGTCGGCGGACCAACATGGTTCATCATAGTGGATTTGACACTTGCATATTTACCGATGGCTTGGTTGGGGCATAGAATCGGGAAGATGTGATTACTTCTTCAACACTCCGATCATGATACCGAAATTTCCATCGGTTTGCACCCATCGGCTGCGAGGGGCATAGGTTTTGGATATTGAGCCATCGAGATAGAGTGCGTTTACGCAGCGTTGTTGTTTGAAATAGTGGGCGAATTCATAGAGGGTGACCGGTTTGCGAGACATCGCGAAAATGAGTTTGCCATATTTGGTGATACCTACTCCATTGCGAATATTCAGATAATTCGAAGTATCAGAGAAATATGGATTGATTTTCCGATTGATCACAAGCATCGGACCTGATTGAGTGGCATGCTTGATATTTTTTACTTTATGAATATCTCGTGCAAGGCATATACCCGGTTGTTCCTGGGCATTCACATAGAACACGCCATTTGGTTGGATGAAAAAGTTTCCGACACCTCTATTGAGATTGACCGGCTTATGCATGGTATGATCTGCTATAAAGAGTCCGACCGGTGAAAAATCAGGATGATACATCCCGCCATTCATTGCAAATATCAATTCCTGTTGAGAACGCTCCACATGTTTTTTCAATGTTCCCAATGATCTGAACAGTGTATTGTTCGCATCTTTCCAATACATGGAAATGCGTTCTGTTTGTGGATTATAGGTATGGAGAATAAGATCTCTGCG
>SXZI01000080.1 GCA_005788035.1 Bacteroidota bacterium | reverse complement strand
CGACCAATTCTGTGTACATAGGTTTCCGCTGCATCGGGCAAATCATAATTCACCACATATGGCAATTGCTCAACATCAATACCACGAGCCGCGATATCCGTTGCAACAAGTACGCGTGAACGCTTTTCTTTGAAGCGATTGAGCGCGCGCAAACGTGATGACTGTGTTTTGTCGCCATGAATCACTTCGCTAGGCACGCCTTCTTTATTCAAATCCTTCGCGATGCGATCCGCACCATGCTTCGTGCGTGAGAATACCAGCACGGCAGTCATTGGTAATGTATCCATCAAACGAAGAAGAAGATCAATCTTCTTTTTTCTGTCAACGAAATACACCAATTGCTCAACCGGCTTCGCACTTGAGGAAATCGGGTCAACCGCTATGCGTTTGGCATCATTGAGCATGTCTTTTGCAAGACGCTCAATCTCCGGTGGCATCGTTGCACTGAAGAGAAGTGATTGTCTTTTTGCAGGCAAGGCATCGATGATGCTGCGAATATCATGAATGAATCCCATGTCCAGCATGTGATCCGCTTCATCGAGCACAACGATTGAAACCGATGCGAGTGATACAATGCGTTGATTCATCAAATCGAGCAATCGACCGGGCGTTGCCACGAGGATGTCCACGCCATTGCGTAGTGCTTGTTGTTGTTTGCTTTGAGCAACGCCACCATAAATGACGGTATTGGTCATTCCGGTATATCGACCATAAGCAGTAAAACTGTCACCGATTTGCTGAGCGAGTTCTCTCGTTGGAGAGAGAATCAATGCACGAATCGGTTTTTTTCTACCTTTATGTCTTCTATCGTTTTTGTCTTCTTTGTCAATGATGGGTTCTGAAGCCAGCAATTCCAAAATCGGCAATGCAAATGCCGCTGTTTTTCCCGTGCCCGTTTGAGCGCATCCAATGATGTCGCTACCCTGTAAAATTGAGGGAATGGCTTCTGCCTGAATAGGTGTCGGCACGGTATATCCCTCTGCCTTGAGAGCCTTTTGAAGGCCTTCACTCAAGGGCAAGTCTGTAAAGTTCATTCGTTCCTTGTACGGATAAATAAGAATCATGCGCGAAGCATGGCAGGAGGAACATGAGGAGAGGATACAGCAGGCAAGCGGCCGAACTAGCATTCCAAAGCAATGAATCGCAGTACAAAATTACGGTTATTTCAGCGATGAGCAATGCTAAGCAAGAAAATACAAGCTCTTGAAGGAGGGGGAACCTTTCATTCGAAATACAACATCTACCGTCCATGAGCCCTTCAATTTGTTAATTTTGCAACCATGAATTCAATTTATGAAACACTGCATTCTGCATTAACCAAGCGCATCTTGATCATCGATGGTGCGATGGGTACGATGATTCAAAGGCATGGTCTGCAAGAAGAGGATTTTCGTGGAAGCAGTGAAACCGCGGGAGATTATCATTCGATATTGTGCAATCACAAGCATGATGTACGTGGTGACAATGATTTGCTCGTGCTTTCACAACCGAATATCATTCTCGACATTCATCGGCAATATCTTGCTGCCGGAGCAGATATCATTGAAACCAATACATTCAGTTCAACATCAATTGCACAAGCCGATTATGGTTTGCAATCGCTTGCTTATGAATTGAATGTGAATGCCGCAAAACTCGCCAAACAGGCATGTGTGGAATATTCCACTCCGGAAAAACCTCGCTTTGCCGCAGGTGCAATCGGACCTCTCAATACGTCTTTATCGCTTTCACCAGATGTGAATGATCCCGGATATCGCGCAACAACATGGCAAAAAGTGGTGGATGCCTATACCGAACAATTGCGTGGATTGATTGCCGGCGGAGTGGACATCATTCTGGTTGAAACCGTTTTCGACACATTGAATTGCAAAGCTGCGATTTATGCAATCGATGCCTTATTCGAAGAATTGAACATTTCATTGCCCGTGATGATTTCCGGAACGATAGTCGACATGAGCGGTCGCACATTGTCAGGCCAAACCACCGAGGCATTTTGGCATTCCATCAGACATTGTCCGAATCTCATCAGTGTTGGTTTGAATTGTGCTTTGGGCGCAGATCAAATGCGACCATTCGTGGAAGAATTATCACGCATCGCAGATTGCTTCATCAGTGTCTATCCCAATGCCGGACTCCCAAATGAAATGGGTGGCTATGATGAAACACCTGAATCAATGGCGAATGTGCTTAAAGAATTCGCCGAGGCGGGATTCATCAATATCGTGGGTGGATGCTGTGGAACAACACCAGATCATATCGCAACAATTGCACAGATGGTGTCCACCGTGTCACCACGCATACCAACTCCAAAAGATCCATTGATGCGGCTTTCGGGAATGGAACCATTCATTCTCCGACCCGAAACGAATTTTGTGAATGTGGGTGAAAGAACGAATGTGACGGGCTCTGCAAAATTCGCTCGGCTGATTCGCGACAATAACTATGATGAAGCCATCGGCATTGCCAGACAACAAGTGGAAGCAGGCGCGCAAATCATCGATGTGAATATGGATGAAGGCATGTTGGATTCAGAACATGCAATGCGAACATTGTTGAATCTCATTGCTGCAGAACCCGATATCGCACGCGTGCCCATCATGATCGATTCTTCAAAGTGGTCAGTGATTGAAGCCGGATTACAATGCGTTCAAGGTAAAGGCATCGTTAATTCGATTTCTCTCAAAGAAGGAGAAGAAGCATTCATTTCCATAGCAAAGCATGTCCGTCGCTATGGTGCCGCTGTCATCGTGATGGCATTTGAT
>SXZI01000013.1 GCA_005788035.1 Bacteroidota bacterium | reverse complement strand
TAGCACCTTCATTTCTTTTCACCTTATCATACTTTGATTGTGCGGAAATGAACATCACTTGAAATTGCGATAATGCCTTCAGGAATCTATCGGTCGTGATTTCCTCCGTTCCGAATGCCGATTTGAACATCCCCGGATACTGTGGATGCTTACGAAGTTTATTGAGTACATTCTCAATTGTTTCATCCATTTCATTATGTGCGGTGATGGGATTGACAGGGAAGAGATCCAAATTAAAGACACCGCCATCCCATTGAAAAAATTGCTTCCAGGCTACATTTTGAATACCGGGTGTATTGCGCATGGTTATGCGATCTTCAATGCCATGGCTCAGATCATGTCCATGTTGTGAGAATGCAGATGATTGTATATGACATGTCCCGCATGAAATCGAACCATCTCGGGAAAGGATGCCATCATAAAAGAGTTTTTTCCCAAGCATGAATCCTTCTTTAGTCACAGGATTCTTGGAAAAATCATAGTTCGGTTGAGGAAAATTCGAAGGCACCGTGAAATTCACATCATAGGATTGCTCCGGAGCTTGGCTTTCCGTGCATGATTGCATGATCATTGCGAGCAGCGAGATGAAGATGATGTGAAGAAGAGATTTCATGTGTTTCAGTCCTTCACCAAGTGGGAAAACATGGTGGCATAATTATCGGCAAGGGTTGTGGCAAAGGGAGCAAACATCACGGAATTGTTTGTTGCGACAGAAAAGGCTTGTTTGCCGGTGAAGATCTTTTGCACATCTGCTGCGATATGAACCGCTGTTGATTGATTAGAAGTGATGCTGCATGGTTTTCCGGAAAGATCCACCTTCACTGAACGAACACAATTGATGGTTTTTGAGGAATATCCGCCAAAGCCACCGATATGATAGCGCATATCGCCTGATCCATTTGGAGAAGTGTAACTTCCTTCGAATTTAAAATGGATATATCCTTGATTCCAAGACCAATACATGTCTTGCGCAGCAGCGCCTACATCGAGTACACCCATTCTTTTGTCAAGACCCATCGTTGAGCGGAGCGAATCCACTCCCACCAAAAAATGCACTGCGGTATATGTACCTGCGGGGATATTCGGAAATGAGAAATTCAATGATGAGGGGGTGGACATGTCAATGAGTACATAAGATGCATCTTGTGGGACAGTATACATCGTTCCATCTGCTCTTTCAAATCTGAAATTGCTCAGATAATAACGCAACATGGAACAAGAAATGGATTCTCCATTGGGTAGAGAATACGAAGTTCCAAGTGCGAAGTCTTTATCACCAAATACATGTTTGATGGTAATATTCACGGAACCTATGGAAGCATTTGGTCCGGCGGGATCTTCACCGCATCCATGAAGAAATAGGAGCAGTGGCAAAAGCATGATGAGTTGTTTCATGAACAAACATACAAAAATTAGTAAGCAATATGATAATTCCCCTCGTGTAGAGGGGTGGCATGCGAAGCGTGACGGGGTGAGCTCTTCGGCTTCGCTTGGGGTGCAATACTTGATTCTCATTCCCCTCATGCTGAGGGGTGCCCGCAGGGCGGGGTGAGTTCTCTTTATTCCCCATGTGCTTAGGAGTGCCTTAAGGGTGGAGTTGGATAGACATCCTATATTCAAAGCCCAATCAAAAAATGACTCATTGACAGAAAAGATCGCATCCTCAATTTTGAGGACATCAATCATTATGAACATATCATCATCGCCCTTACCGAGACATCTCGTCTGATGAAAGAGATTGATGATTTGGGGTTGGAGTGGTAGATGGAATCGTGTCGGAATTGAGTAGTGATTGTGTAATTGATGTGATGAGAGTTTTAAGTAAGTTTGAATAATGGGTTAGTAACAGAACTATTTTGTGGGTGTATTATGACTGGTAGATTATTGAGCTTGTTGATAGTGGGATTGATCGCAGTTTATGGTGAGTGTTTTAGTCAGCTTGAATTTCTATCTGAACTTCAACCACTCGATATTCGATTGCAAATGAAGCTGAAAGGGAAAACCAAATTAGATAAACTGAATTCAGAGAAAAAACTCTCTTATACTGAAGTAAGGGATTATGATGATTATCTGCTTGATAAAATCATATTCAATAATTGGTCAGAAAATTACGGACTAAAAGTAACTTTTGAGGATGAAAAGAATAGAGAGGCGATGTTGTTTTACTCCAGAAATATCAAAGGTGCTTATACCAACAAGAAATCAAATCAGCCATCACTCGAGTTCAATTATAAAGAATATGGTTTAGGATTTGATGCAAATAGTGATAAAACAATCAAATTCACAGTATTCTATTCTTATGATGATGAGAATTCTAATAGGAGACTTGAACATATAATCGATGAATTCTCAATCAGATATTATTATTGAAATTCATGTACGCTCTCCCTATTTGTGTACCTACCCAACACTACCACTACTAACAAAAAAACCGATAATTACCTATTGTAATCATCGGTCACAAGTATCCGGTCTCTACCTGGGTTGCGGAGAAGGAGGGATTCGAACCCTCGATAGGATTGCTCCTATAACGGTTTTC
>SXZI01000079.1 GCA_005788035.1 Bacteroidota bacterium | reverse complement strand
TCCTGAATTAAATGAGCAAAGAGAATATGATGCGCCTTTGTGGTCGCTGACGTTACATAAAGTCGTAAAAGACACTCTTCAAGCCATTCACAGGGAATTGCTCTATGGCGCTCGCGTTGGACTCGAATATCGCAATGGCATTAGCATGGGCAATCTTGATGATAAGCCCGGCGAGGAAATCATTCTCTGTGCATTCCCGAATGCTTATGTATTTGGTTTTGAAAACAATACACTCATCAATCGCTTTCATTATCCGCAATGTTTTTCGAATAGCCCGGTGATTGGTGATATTGATGGCAATGGTAGAAATGAATTCGGTTTCGGTGATGGTAATGCGATTCGTTTTTTTGAAATGCAGTCCAATGATGGAAGCGATATTCCGCGAGGACTCACAGCGATTTCCCTTGGCGCAAATGCAGCAAGACTCACTTGGTCAGGCAATGCGGATTCTTATGAGATTCTGGCGGTGGAGAATCCGACATTCGTAAATGATACTCTTCGCTCACTTGCATTCACGGATTCAAACAGTATTGAAATTGCATCACTCAACAATCGCACGCTCTATGAATTCTATGTGCGTGGTACCAAGGATGGAAATACAAGCGAACTTTCGATTCCCGCTTATGTCTTCACGCATGAGCGATTCGCTCCGGGAAGAATGCAGAAAGATCTCGCGATTCTGATTAATGGAAATGCGCTGAAGATTCGTTATACGGGTCCACTATCGAGCATCTATCCTGCTCCGAAAGCATTTCATTTTTCAGGAAATGAGCCAATCATTCATACCGCGATCCCGGCAGGAGATTCTTCCATCATATTGACATTTCTGAAGTTTTGAAACCCAATACGATGTACACATTGCATTGCGGAGAAATAAACGATGCCTATGATTCACCGACTCTTGCGGACAGCATTGCATTCATGACCGATAGTTCGCTTCGCATTCAAAAGGCATTTGTAATGTCACAGTTATTCCCCAGTTCATATTCACTGATGCTCACCTATTCAGAACCCGTGAATATGCAGCAAGCAACAGATAAGA
Source organism: Bacteroidota bacterium (assembly GCA_005788035.1). GTDB lineage: Bacteria > Bacteroidota > Ignavibacteria > Kapaibacteriales > UBA961 > UBA961. The sequence goes on along the minus strand of SXZI01000079.1, from coordinate 3,221 downwards.
ATTCCTATATCCTTGAGCCGGTGGGTGAAATCATCTCCATTGACAGTATGAGTGATCGTTCGGTAAATCTCATCATCAATCCCGACAAGCCACTGAGATCCATAGGTAGGGAATATTATATCGTTGCAAAGCAGATTACATCACGCTTGGGAGAAAGTCTCCATCCCAAAGGATCATCATTCACATTTCTTATCTCAACATATTGGAATGATATGTTCTGTTATCCACAACCATGGAAAACACAAGAATCTTCAATGCTCACATTTGCAGGTGTGCCCAATAATGCAACACTGATCATCAGAAGAGTAAGTGGAGAAATCATCGCCACACTCAAAGAGAATAATGGCGCCGGTGGAATCATGTGGGACGGAATACTTTCAGATGGAACATCCATTCAAAGCGGAGTCTATCTCTATTCGATTGACATGGGAGGCAAACAACAGATGCATAAGTTTACGGTGATTCGGAAGTAGGAATTAATCCCCAAAAACTACCCTTGTACCCTCTTCACCATCTTCCAGGAAATATCAGTTTCTTTCGACTGTTGAGAGATCGTGCTACCGCGCATTTTTGCGCATAGTACTGATACGGAAGTACGCATGATCTCTATCTCCCCTTTTTCTTTTATGCGCTTTGCTTGCAAACTTGGCGTTTCTTTTCCTGATTCATCCACGGAAACGAAGCGTTCCTGAATTTCATAGACATGTCCATTCGGTGCTATGAAAATATCACCGGGCAATGGATCCGAAAGTGGATTTCTCATCATTGAAGGGCCTTTTTCAAGAAGTTCTGAAACTTCTCTGTATCAGGTGTATAGCCGGTTTGATCGATTGCTTTGCCATCAGGAGTGAGAATCACATAGAGTGGCAATTCCGCGGATTGATATTGTTCCTGCATCATGCGTTCATTTGCTTTGTCTTCAGGACGATTGCGATCGGTATATAAACGCACCTTGATCATCTTACCCATAAGCGCGGAAATCTGAGGACGAGGGAATACATTCTTTTCCATCTTTCTGCAATTGGTACAAGTCACGCCGGTGAAATCAATGAAGATTGGTTGATTTTTTTCTTTCGCCAATTTCAGTGCGGCTTGATAATCTTCGGTCCATTCCTCTTCCTCTGATTTCGAGGAACCACCCATCGAGGCAGTTGCGGCGGGTACTGTTGAATCCGAATAAATAAATGCTTCGAACTCACCCACGGGGCGACCAAAAATTCCCTGCAATAAATAGAAGGAAACAGTCGCAAACATCAAGGCCCATACCACGCGCATTGCACCAAGATTCTGCACGGGAGAATCGAGTTTCATGCGGAAAAGACCCAAAATATAGAGCATGCTGAGAATGCTACAACCAACCCAGAATGCAAGAATGAGTTCACGAGAGAATAATCCCAATTCCCAAGTTGCATCGGTTCTGCTGAGATAACTCAATGCGAGCGCAAGTTCGAGGAAACCAAGAACCACTTTCACATTATTCATCCAAGTACCGGCTTTGGGTAATTTATTGAGTCTGGAAGGAAAGAGCGCAAGCAAGAAAAATGGCAAAGCAAATGCCGTTGAGAATCCAAGCATGCCGAGCATCGGATAGAATAAATCTCCTTCGCCTCCCTTCACCGCGCTTGCGGCCTCACCGAATGCGGCGGCAACAAAACCAAGCGTACATGTGAATGAGGTGATGGAGAATGTGATGCCCATGAGCAATACACTTCCAAAACTATTTCCTTTCGAGGATGCAGAATTGAGTTTATTGAGCAAGCTCGGCGGTAGCATGATTTCAAATGCACCGAAGAGATTGAATGCGAATACAATGAATATCGTTGCGAGGAATAAATTCATCAATGGATCATTCGCAAAATTTCTGATGCCGGCGGCATTGGAGAGAAGTGCGAATAAAAGACCCAAAATCGTGAATGTCGCAATGATGCCCGTTGCAAATACCATGGAATCAACCACGCTTTTCGCACTCGGTTTTTCGGATCGCTTCGTGAAAAATGAAACCGTGATAGGAATCATCGGATACACACAAGGCGTGGTGAGCGCGGCAAAACCGGCAAGAATGGCGGCCCATAAAAATGAGAATACGCCTTCATTCTTGGCATCATTATATTCTTGTTGTGATTCAGATACTTTGGCTTCAGCAACCTTTGTTTCACCCTTTTTCGGTGTGGAGGTTTTCGCTTGTTCAGTCACACTCACGGCGGTCGAATCAACTACAGCAAGCGCAGTATCTGCTGCAGTGATATCAGTAGCTTCTTGGGTAACATTCATCACAATGGCATAGCGCTTCTTGGGATAGGTACAAATGCCTTCATCCGTACATACTTGCGATTCCACTTCAAGTGAATCTACATATATGCCTTTCTTCAATGTTTTCTTTGTGATCAGTGGAACATTGATGGAAACCTTTCCATGCCAAATGCCAATTTGCACTTCAAAGGTGGAATCAAATGAAGTTTCGGAGCGAGGAGCTTGCAATCTGCCGACAGCGAATACGGTATTCTTTAATGCTTTGATCGTTGTTGGAGAAGGGCCAATACCCGTACCGGACTTTGCATTTCGTCCATTCTGCAAATGATCATAAGCATGCCAACCCGATTCGATGTCGATTGAGAGGCGCACCATGACGGTATCACCCGCTTTGATCACGAATTGCTGTTTGTCGAGAGCAAATTTTGCATGCTCCTTCAAACCGGATTGAAAGCCGAAAGCTGTTGAAGCAATAAAGAATGCCAATAGTATCGGCATCTTCGAAATTGCTTTGATGATATGTGTTGGAATCTTCATGGTGATATCGAGTGAGTGCGATTCGGAATCATTTCACCTTCACTGCAAATGGCAGTGAAATTGTTGTTGGTGGCAAACACATATTGCCATCGCATAATTGATATGAGACTTCTATCGGAAATTTCACGGTTCCTTTTGTTGCCGTTGATTCAATGATGACGGGCAATGTGCAACTGAAAGAACCTTTATATGAATGAACATCCATTTCGAATGATTCATCATATTTCGTATGTGGTTTTGGAGCAATGACAGGAGCATGTTTCACACGACCGGTGGTATCCGTAAAGAATACATCGGTTTGTTGCGGACCAATTCCTTCTTTATTGATCATGATTGTGAAACCATAAATGTACCAAGGTTTTTTCAGTGTAAATTTCACGGGAACATTGATGGTATCACCGGGCTTGCCACTGATTGATGATTTCACTTTCACT
>SXZI01000078.1 GCA_005788035.1 Bacteroidota bacterium | reverse complement strand
CTTGGCAAGGTTGCGTTCTACCACTGAGCTATTCCCGCACACCGTATCAAACGGGTCACAAATTTAGAGGGTATCCCCATATCTTGCAAACACTTTTTATTTAAAGTATTCGATATATGCTTTACGGCATTTTTCTTTCAAATCTTCCATATCTATGTTTTTTTCTCGTTCTCTTTTAATGGAAGTGACCTCTTTATCGGGTATTCCGCAAGGGATGATCAAATCGAATATTGATAAGTCATTATTGACATTCAAAGCAAAGCCATGGGATGTCACCCAACGGGAACAATGCAGGCCAATAGCACAGATTTTTCTCTCTTCTTTAATCCATACACCTGTCTTTCCTTCAACTCTTCCGGATGCTATCCCATATTCCTCAAGGACTTGCATGATGATGTCCTCGATACTTCTCAAAAACCAATGAAGATCTTCCTTGAATTCCGAGAGATTGAACAATGGATATCCGATGAGTTGTCCTGGATTATGTGCGGTTATATCCCCTCCGCGATTAATGGGTATCATTTCGATTCCCTGTAATGAAAGGAGTTCAGGATCGATTTTAACATGATGCTCCCCACCTTCCCTTCCTATGGTAAGAACCGGAGGATGCTCACAAAGAATCAATGTGCTGGGGCGCAAGCCTTTTTGTATATCACGGACATATGCTTCTTGCCGCGACCATGCTTCGCGAAAAGGAATCAAAGACCAATCTTCTATGAGTATCTTGGGCATGCTGCTTATCCAACTTGAAGCGCGAAGTTACGAAATTGCGGAGTGTTATTGAGCAATGCCAATCACCGAGCACACTTCATCTACGATGGAGTCTCCAACGATGGTGAATGGTATGTCCATCGAAAATGTTCCTTTCCTTTTCGGAGTGATGCGCATGGCATAGCTCAGAGAACTATTGGGATTTAAATTTCTTGCAGATAATATATTGACAAACAAGACATTACATGTAGGATTATCATCGGATTGTTTTGTTTGGCTGATGGTGCATGGCCGAGAGGAATTATTCACAATTGTGCAAATAGCATCAAAAGGCATATTGGCTGAGGCCGTAAACATGCGTATATCCGTCACATAAATTCCCTTCTTCAAAAAGACGCTTGATGAACATACTGCCTTTTGTTTCACTCTTCCCTTTCCTGAATATGAAATATCCGCGGTGATTTGGGCATTGATATTCAATCCCTGAGCAACAGATTTACTGCGTAGCGGAATCAAAACACTTGTTCCGGGTTGCAAAGCATAAGGGAAACTTAGACGTGATAGCAGTTCAAATTGACCAATATCACCATCTGTGAATTCAATGGAAGAAATCATGGCCGTTTCTGTTCCATAATTGTAAATGCGTATAATGGTATCACGCACTTCACCGAATGGAATCGAACCGAAGTCCACATCTTCTATCCATACTCTGGTGCCGCTCAAGACCATGGCAGTAAGAGGAATATAGACATTCTTCCAGCCATTGATCAGCAATGTATCACGAAACTGTCCTTCTGATTTTGGATTGAATCGAATGGGGATTGACTTGGAAAATCCCTGCTGAGTCTTTGGTGTCAACACAAAATGAATGGAATCGGATGTCAATGAGAATCCCTGATTGCCATGCTTCAATCTGATGGAATCAATGGGAATAAAAATGGAGTCCGAGCCATTTGCAAAAACAATGCTCTTTACAATTTCTTTGGATGGATATTCTGTTTCGAAGGCAAGTGATGTTGGCGTTATTATAAGAGCAGATCTATGCAATGAATCTTTCGTGACTGAATCAACGATTGTTCGCGTGCGATCGGCGGATACATCGTTCACCGGCGTACAAGATGAACATGTCCCGATGATGAACATCACCGAGACATACCATGCGATGATGAATCGCTTATCGAAGTGAAATTCTCGCACCATAGGTGATGCCTGCTTTTTGTGTGCTGAACCATTGTCCTTGATAGGAATACAATGTGCTCATTCCTTCAATACCGCCAATCAATGTGATGGATTTGCTAATGTCATATTCCATGCCGAGCGTCATTCGAGCCATCGGTCCTGTTGCCATGCCTCCAGCACCAACTCTGATTAGTGGACGAATTGCCTGATTTCCCACAAATCGATGTTGCCAACCAATCATTGCCCAGGGCGCCAAATATGTTTGATTGTATTGTACAGTATAATTATTCTCTGTTCCTGTATATCGCTGAGCCAAGGATTCTTGTCCAACTTCCACAAATACTGCATCCTGTTCAGACATATCATAATGAAGACCGACAGATAGATTATTGATGAATGGATTATTCACAGGAGTGACTGTTTGATCCACAAATGAATGTTGCGCAAATCCACGCATGGTGAGTGAAAAGGGGGAATATGCTTTATCAGTATTATCAATCTTTGGTGTTGGTTCAAATTCATTTCGTGCCAATGGTTGATCATTCTTCATAATCGCAAGTTCAGACTGTTGCTCCAGCTTTTGTGGAATAGGAAGAATCTCTTGCTGAACAATCGGCATATCTGTAGCTGCATCAACTTGCTGAGCAATATTCGTAGTCTCAAAGGTTGTTTGAGATTTAGAAAATGCATGTTGTTTGTTCTTTGAAGCCATGCTGATCGCTTGCTGTGATGTGCTGTTAACCGATGCGAAATCTGATTGCACGTTTTGGGGTGATTTAACAGATTGTTGAGCAGTCGCTGTTTCGGACATCTGCATACCATCTTGTCGGGTTGCAAAGTATAGT
>SXZI01000077.1 GCA_005788035.1 Bacteroidota bacterium | reverse complement strand
GAAAAAAGAATTGATGATTGCCGAACATGAACATTATTCCATGGATCCTGAATATCTCGCTTCAAGGGCATCAAGCGCGCGCATGTTCACCAATCATCCTTATGGTCATTCAAGAATCGGCATACCATCAAGCATTGCCCTAATCAATCAAGAAACATGCAAAGCATTTCACCATGATATATTGCAAGCATCAGATGCCTTCTTCACAATTTCGGGAAATTGTAATCCTGATCAGATGATGCTTGTCCTTGAAGATCGCTTTGGTTCATGGAAACCTGGCGAACAACCTCCTTTGATTCCGCAAGCACAATTTGCAGATGGAATGGCGTGCGTCTTGGCCCCCAAACAAGATGCCGTACAAACAGCTTTGCATATTGCTTTTCCGTCAATTGGAATGACTCATCCAGATTATCCTTTGTTTCGAATTGCTTCAACTGCCTTTGGGGGATATTTTGCATCGAGAATCAATCATACATTGCGCGAGGTGCATGGATATACTTATGGAGCTTTTGCTCAGAGCTATGGAAGAAAAGGTTCGAATACCTATAATATTCAAACCCAGGTTGGTAATGATGTAACCGCTCATAGCATAGAACTGATCTTTCAAGAATTGCAAAAGATGAGCGAAACATTACTCGAAGAAGAGGAATACGAAACTGTCATCAATTATGTTCTTGGAACTATGGTTCAGGGAATGGAAACAAATCAACAGATATCAGCGAGAATGAAGATGATCGAATTCAATCATCTACCTGAAACATATCACACCGAGGTATTTCAATCTATTGCCAATGCTGAGAGGGAAAAGGTATTGTCGGTACAGAAACAGTATTTCAAACCTGCGCACTGCATTATTTCCGCATCGGGTTCATCGGATTTATTGGAACCCATACTCCGTCAATATGGAGAGACAATTATATTTCAGGAATCTTGATTATCAGTCTTCAGTGATGGAAAGATATCCTCTGCTTGAGCAATCAGCACACCGCAAATAACAATGGCCCCAATGAAGAACTTTTCAATCGAAAGTGTTTCCACACCAACCATAACTGCAAGCAATGTTGCCGTCACGGGCTCAGTAGAAAACATCAGAGCCGCTTTAACCGGACTTGTTTCATGTTGATAGCGCGTTTGAATATATGTTGCCACGATGGAAGCAAGGATTGCAGTGTATAACAATGCAACCCAAAAATCAGAGGACGCGAAGGCATGTTGAATTAGATTGGGCATTTCTGAAATAGGTCCTTCGAGAAGCAGTGATCCTGCAAATGCAAAAATGCATGAGATGATGAATTGAATAAATGTCAAGCGAGCAGAAGAAGCTGCAATATCTTCAGCATCTCTCATGAATGTATCCGTATATGTGATGTACATCCCCCACATCACAGCACAAAACAATGTCGCCATATCTCCAATATTGAATTGCCAATCATCCAAACCATGTTGTGAGAAAAATGCCAATCCGAGAAGAACTGTGAATATTCCGATTGCCTGATATTTCGTGACTGTTCTTCCATCTATCAGAAATGCTGCAATTGGTGTGAATATAGCCATGGATCCTGTAATGAACGACGAATTGGCAACACTTGTATGTTGCAAACCCCATGTTTGTGATAAGAAGCCAAGTCCGAAAAACAAACCCAAAACACTTCCTTGCCATAATTCTTTTTTCGTGATTCCGTGTATCGACCGAAACCATAGAGCATAACCTATGAGTGATGCCAATGCAAAACGCAATCCTGTGTACAGAAATGGCGGTACATCATCAAGTGCATTCTTGATGATGACAAATGTTCCGCTCCAGATCAATGTGATAAAGAGCATGAACAAATCTGCTCTTTGATTGCGTGTGATTGACATTAAATTCTCCTCATTGACACGAAAATACACTCTTCCGAGCATATGCCATTCGAGTCTTTCAATGGGAAATATGTAATTTGCATCATAATCAATGACAAAACAGTAACGGTTTACAATCATGCTCGACATTAAATTCATACGGGAACATGCTGACGCAGTCAAAAGTAATGTGATCAACAAAAATGAATCGGCAGACATCGATGCCCTTATCAAACTTGATGAAAAGAGGCGTTCTCTGATTCAAGAAGTGGAAGTATTGAAAAGCAAGAGGAATACCGTTTCCGAATTGATTGCATCACTCAAGAAAAACAAAGAAGATGCAACTTCTCACATTGAAGAAATGCGCATTGTTTCTGATACAATCAAGTCTCTTGATGAATCACTCCGACCCATCGAGGAAGAAATGGAAGAGATGATTCTTCGTATACCCAATATGGTCCATGTATCAGTGCCGATCGGAAAAAGTGCGGCAGAGAACATTGAAATTCGTAGAACGGGTGATACAATCGAACAAGGATTCAGAAAGAATCATCTGGAGATTTCAAAACAATTGAATATCCTCGATTTTGAGCGTGGTGCAAAAGTAAGTGGTAGTGGCTTTGGATTTTATGTGGGGAAAGGCGCAAGTCTCGAAAGAGCACTCATCAATTTCATGATAGATTTTCATCTTGAAAAACACGGCTACACAGAAATGATGCCACCTTTTCTCGCAAATTATGCCTCGATGCGTGGAACAGGGCAATTGCCGAAAATGGAAGAGGATATGTATGCTATGCCACTTGATGGACTCTATGCCATTCCAACCGCCGAAGTACCACTCACGAATTTTCACCGCGATGAAGTTCTCGCAAATGATCAATTGCCGGTGAAATATTGCGGCTATTCCGCATGCTTCAGAAGAGAGGCGGGAAGCTATGGGAAGGATACCAAAGGATTTCTCAGAGTCCATCAATTCAACAAAGTTGAACTTGTGAAATTCGTCAAACCCGAAACTTCCTATGATGAATTGGAATTGCTCGTCACAGACGTTGAAGATGTATTGAATGCACTCGAAATCCCATATCGCGTTTTGCAGTTATGCAGTGGTGATACAAGTTTTTCAAGCGCAAAGACATATGATCTCGAGGCATGGTCACCATGCGAGCAAAAATGGCTTGAAGTTTCAAGCTGTTCAAATTTTGAATCCTATCAGGCAAGAAGAGCAAATATCAGATTTCGGAATGATCAGGGAAAACCTGAGTATCTGCACACATTGAATGGAAGCGGTTTGGCTACATCGCGTTTGATGGTTGCAATTCTAGAGCATTATCAAACCGAGGATGGACATATCAATGTGCCGAAAGCATTACAGCCCTATTGCAGATTTGATCGCATCTGACTATGAATACAGTGCATGATGTGAATGATCCACGTCTCGATTTCTATCGAGATCTACGTTTTGCACAAACCCTTCACACAAGTTCAAAGGTGTTTCTGACAGATGGAGAAAAAATCACGCTCTCCGTCTTGCAAAGTTCTTTGAATGTCCGATCAATATTACTGACACAAGAATTATATGAGAAACATCTACCTTCGATACAGTCCAAGATGTCTGAAGATGCATGCTATGTGATGTCCAAGAGGGACATGGACATTCTCATTGGTTTTGATCTTCACAGCCCCATGATGTCCATTGTTGAAGAACCCGTTTCAACACCTTTTTCTTCTATGAAAGGACCAATCATAGCACTAAATGGAATCGTCAATTCTGATAATGTGGGGGGAATCATCAGAAATGCCGTTGGACTTGGCTTTGAATCCATTATAACAGACTCAACAACAAGTTCTCCATATCTGAGAAGGTCTGTGCGTGTATCCATGGGAACAGTAGCATTCGCCGCTTGCTCAACATCAAAAAATCTTTGCAAAGACCTGCTCATGCTGAAGAATGAGCGATCAATTCCGATTATCTCAGCTGAAATCACCCCCATATCCAAGAATGTGTCCTCATATAAGTTTCCACATGACTTCATATTGGTCTTTGGAAGCGAAGGGCACGGCATTTCACATGATATATTGGCTATTTCCGATGAAATAATCCATATACCAATGTTCAATTTGGTAAATTCCTTGAATGTTTCTTCCAGTTCCGCCATCATTTTACATGCGGCCAAGGTTCAAAAGGGCTGAAAACAGATCTACTTCCCTTGAATACAGCAATAGTATTCACATTTGTGGATAAGGCTGTGTAAAAAATTTCTTTGTGGAAAACTGCCGATATCCTATCTTTGCAAGCTCTATTTGAATTCCTTTTTTCTTTGAGGATTTGACAGTGGTATCATCCGCCAAAATCACGAAATCAGTACGCGAACAGGATGTTCAGGCAAAATGGCATGTAGTTGATGCCGAAGGTTTGACGCTCGGTCGCTTGGCATCTCAAGTTGCATATTTGATCAGAGGCAAGCACAAGCCCGATTTCACCCCTCATGTTGACTGTGGTGATTTTGTGATTGTTGTGAATGCATCCAAAATTCGCGTTAAAGGCAAGCGTGAAGAGCAGAAAGAGTATTTCCATTATACCGGATATCCCGGTGGAGATCGTTTCCGTTCTTTCAAAGACCTTGTCAAGAGCAAGCCGGAAGAAATTATTGAGCTTGCGGTGAAAGGGATGCTTCCAAAAAATTCTCTTGGTCGCAAAATGGGCAAGAAATTGAAAGTGTATGCAGGTCCTGAGCATCCGCATGCAGCACAGGAGCCCACAGAATTGAAACTTTCATACAGCGCAGAATAACGGAGTAATCCATGAAGAATATTACAGCCACCGGTCGTCGTAAGACAGCAGTTGCCCAGGTAAGATTATTGCCAGGGTCCGGTAAGGTTACAGTAAACAAAAACCCAATCGAAGACTATTTCCCTGTTGAGTTTTATCGTCGTGAGGCATTGCGTCCATTGGAGACATCGAATCTTGAAGGCAAGTTTGATATTTTCATCAAGGCGACGGGCGGAGGAAAGAGTGGTCAAGCAGGTGCAATCCGTTTGGGTGTTGCTCGTGCACTTGTCGACTTTGATGCAGAGCTTCGTTCTCAATTGCATTCAGCAGGTTTTCTTACAAGAGATCCAAGAATGGTTGAACGTAAGAAATACGGTCAGAAGAAAGCTCGTAAGCGCTTCCAGTTCTCGAAGCGATAATACGTTTAGAAATTGTGTGCATACGACCTCACCTCTTTATGTGGCTGAGGTCTTTGCATTCTTCAGGATGGTGATGAAGTTCATCATCATTCCAATAATCATGCTTTGTGATTGAATGACCTCGTGGCCGCCAAGCGGTTGGACGTTCAAGTTGATCAAAGCAGTAGTATCAACTAATCATTAGGAGTTGCCTTATGGCAAAGGAAACAACAGTCGAGGCTCTACTCGAATCAGGTGCCCATTTTGGTCACCTTACCCGCCGTTGGAATCCAAAGATGCGTAAGTTCATTTATACTGAGCGCAATGGAATTCACATCATCGATCTCCGTAAAACAAAAGTATTATTGGACATTGCATCTGAAGCAGCTCATGAAGCAGCTAGTCAGGGAAAGGTCGTTTTGTTTGTCGGCACAAAAAATCAAGCTAAAGAAGCAATTCAAAATGCTGCAAAGCGTTGCGGAGCTTATTATGTTTCTGAGCGTTGGTTGGGTGGTATGCTTACCAATTTTTCAACCATTCGCAAATCAATCAAGCGTTTGTCATCTATAGATAAAATGGAAGCTGATGGAACATTTGAAAAATTCACAAAGAAAGAGCGTTTGATGCTCAACCGCGAACGTGAACGTCTGCGTCGTGTTTTCGGTGGTATCGAAGAAATGACTCGCATCCCAGGTGCTATCTTTGTTGTTGATGTTCGCAAAGAGCACATTGCAATTCAAGAAGCGCACAAACTTGGTATTCCTGTCATCGGAATGGTTGACACAAATTGCGACCCTGATACAGTTAATTACCCAATTCCTGCAAATGATGATTCAATCCGCACTATTGAACTCATTTCAGAAACACTCGCAGAGTCAGTGCTTTCAGGACGTGAAATTGCAAAACAAAAAGCAGCTGAAGCAGGTGTTGCCGGTGAACGCATGGCAAAAGAAAATGAATCAGATGAAGATGGCGGAAAAGGTGCACGTAAAATGCGTCCACGCCGCAAGAAAGATGATGAAACAACAACCAAAGCACCAGAAGCAACGGTTGTATCTTAATCTTGGACGAACAATCATCTATACAGGAAATAAAAATGTCAATCACCCCACAAATGGTTAAAGACCTGCGCGATAAAACCGGCGCCGGCATGGCAGATTGCAAAAAAGCACTTGATGAATCACAAGGCAACATGGAAGAAGCAATTGAGATTCTTCGTAAGCGCGGTGCAGCTTCAGCAGCAAAACGTGCGGATCGCTCTGCCAATGAAGGAATCGTCATTGCAAAAACATCAGCAGATGGATCAAAGAGCGTGATTCTCGAAGTGAACTGCGAAACAGACTTTGTTGCTCGCAATGAAGAGTTCGTGAAGTATGCAGAAGAAATCGCAAATGCATTGTTGAATAGCGATGCGACTGATGAGGCATCATTGATGGCAGTGAATATCGGTGGTAAAACACTTGGCGATCTCCACAATGAAATACTTGCCAAATTCAGCGAGAAAATCGGCTTGAAGCGTTTTGAAATTATCCGCGCTCAAGGATTTGTCGCAGATTATATTCATGCCGGAAGCAGACTCGGCGTATTGGTCGAAACCAATATCAATAATGCCGTTGAAGATGCGAAAGCACTTCTTCGCGACATCGCGATGCAAATCGCCGCAATGAATCCTGCTTATGTAAAGCGCGAAGATGTGAAGACCGATGCCTTGGAAAAAGAAATCGAAATCTATCGCGATAAAGCTATTCAAGAAGGAAAAAATCCTGATATAGCAGATCGTATTGCAAAGGGACAAATCGAGAAATATTATCAAGAACAATGCTTGCTCGAGCAAAGCTTTGTCAAGGATAGTAAGAAAACTGTCAATGACATTCTCAATGAGATTGGTAAATTGACAGGTGAACCGGCAAGTGTTATCAGCTTCCGCAGATATTTTCTTGGCGAATAATTTATTGAAATGTCCATGACATCTATAGCGGCATGAATTTTTTGTAAATTTATGCCGCTTTTTTTATGTCTTATGTGAGTGAATGCCATGCAACAGCCACGATATAAACGCATTCTGCTCAAATTGAGCGGTGAATCCCTGATGGGGGATCAACAATTTGGTTTATCCTCTACAACACTGAAACAATATGCCAAAGATGTTGCCAGAGTATATCACTTGGGCATTGAGATCGGTATAGTGATTGGTGGAGGTAATTTCATACGGGGAGAACAAGCAGCGCAGCAAGGAATTGATAAAGTCTCCGGTGACTATATGGGGATGCTTGCTACAGTAATCAACTGCATCGCTTTTCAGCATGCACTGGAAGAGGAAGGCATACCGACCAGACTTCAAACAGCCATTCACATGCAACAAATAGCAGAACCATTCATCAAAAGAAGAGCAATCAGACACTTGGAAAAAAAACGCGTTGTCCTTTTTGGAGCAGGAACCGGAAATCCCTATTTCACTACTGATTCCGCCGCGGCTTTACGTGCCATAGAAATGGAAGCCGATGTCATTATCAAAGGAACAAGAGTGGATGGAGTTTATGATTCAGATCCTGAACGTAATCCTTCGGCAAAACGCTATGAGGAAGTTTCATATCAGGAAGTATTGCTCAAAGGTTTGAAAGTAATGGATGCAACAGCAATAGCATTATGTCAAGATAATGCACTACCAATCCTGGTATTCAATATGAATGTTCAGGGTAATCTAGAAAAGATAATGTTGGGTGAGAATATCGCCACAGTAGTACAATAAACACAAGAAAGGATTTTACATCATGCCTGTCAATGATATCGTCAAAGAAGCCGGAAATGCAATGGCAAAAGCAGTTGAGCATGCCGGACAACATATTTCAAAAGTACGTACCGGGAGAGCTTCCGTCACATTGCTCGATAATGTAAAGGTTGATTATTATGGAACACCAACACCTCTTGCTCAAGTTGGAAATCTCTCTGTGCCTGATGCAAGAACTATTTTGATTCAGCCATGGGATAAAGGTTCATTATCAGCAATTGAAAAAGCAATACTTACCTCAGACTTGGGGTTGAATCCCACAAATGATGGATCGGTTATTCGTGTACCAATTCCACCTCTCACAGAAGAACGAAGAAAAGAATTCGTGAAACTCTGTAAGAAATTCGCCGAGGAAGGTAAAGTTGCCGTGCGTAATATACGTCGCGATCATATGGAAGAATTGAAAGTTGCCGAAAAGAAAGAACATTTTTCCGAAGATGACAGAAAGCGTGGCGAAGATGAAATTCAAAAATTGACAGATCGTTATGTGAAAGACATCGATGCTGTTATGGTAAAGAAAGAAAAAGAAATTCTTGAAGATTGATTCTCAATGGCAGATCAACCTATACCAATACCACAACCTGAAGATCAACATTCCATCAAAGATCAATTTGCATCATTTGTGGAACTAGTTACAATCCTCAGACGCGAATGTCCTTGGGATCGAAAACAAACGCATGAATCACTCTCTCATCTCTTTATCGAAGAAGCATATGAGATGATAGATGCAATTGAGTCCGGTGATGATGCAGAATTTGCAAAGGAATTGGGGGATCTATTTCTACATATCGTGATGCATGCTGTCATTGCCGAGCAAAGAGGATCATTCTCCATTTTGGATGTTATGAAAAAAGTGCAGGAGAAACTCATTCATAGGCATCCTCATGTTTTCGGTGAAATATCTGCTCATGATGAAGAGACAGTGAGAAAAAATTGGGAAGAACTAAAAATGCAAGAAGGGAGATCATCAGCTCTTGAAGGTGTTCCAAATGCATTGCCTGCTCTACTGCGAGCTCAAAGAATTCAGGAAAAAGCGGCAAATGTTGGTTTTGATTGGGATGAAGAAGCTGATGTTTGGAAAAAAGTCTATGAAGAAATTCATGAGCTTCGTGCCGAACTTGAACATGGAGATCAAGAAAAAATTACAGATGAACTTGGGGATGTATTGTTTTCGATTGTAAATGCAGCAAGATTCAGGTCAATCATAGCTGAAGAAGCGCTGCAGAAAACGTCGAATAAATTCAAACGCAGATTTATGAGCATAGAGCAATCAGCCCAGGAAATGGGAAAACAATTAAAAGATATGACATTGAAAGAGATGGATGATCTCTGGAACAAAGCAAAAGAAAAAGGACTGTGATTATTCACAGTCCTTTTTTTATCTCAGATCCAAAATCTCTGTGTCTTTTGGGGGAGAAAATCTAAAGAGAGACTCACGTAATGAAGAATTGATTTTCAATGATTGTATATCCCATATCAATGTTTGATTCCCTTCAATTGCTTGTATTCTCTTAATCTCAAATCCACCTTTCTTTACAAATAATGTCAATGACTTTATACCCATCGCAGTTTTCCCACTTTTCGGAATTAATTCCAGACCATGATAAATGGAATTTCCTATGGTGAATTCTTGGAGCGCTTTCGGTTGATAATTATATAAAAACGTAAAGAGGACAATGTCCAAAGAAGTGCTGGGCCTGGATTTTACTGAATTGATCGTAACATTTTTTCTTGCCGGGACATAATTCCAAATGGAATTTCCGTCACAGACGATTGTTCGATCAGAGACAGTAAGATGATACTTTCCCGATCGCAATGCTTTCAAAGTACCTTTGATGCCCGAGACCGGCTCCAAACTGCTAAAAGACACTTCCAATGCTTGCATTGACCCATACTTTTTTCGCAATTGTGCAAATACTTCGTCTTTTGAGTTCTGAGCATTCACAATTGAAACTTGCATAAGTGAAATAACACATGCAATAAGGAAGCTTGTTAAATTGGTATATATCATTTATGCGAATCCGATTGTAAAATAGGAGTTTCTTCTTTGGGCGGATGTGCTATTTCTATTTGCTCATTTCGTGCATATCGTTTTTTAGCCTGAGAGGATTGATCTTGTTGAGAGAACATAGTTGTGTATGTGACAAAAAGCAATGTAATGAACAGACTATATTTCATTGTGCCAACTATGCAAGTGATACATAGTCATAGTATAGACCCTTTTGTTGCAAAATTACATTATAGAGATATCAGTTACTATCTCAAACATTCCTAATTTTGCATATGAAAATGAATCAAGTTCACATTACCGTATTCCTGACAACAATGTTGATGCTTTGCTTTGGATGCAATGATATACCACAAGCGCCCAAAGCAGACCCAAATCCGGGTGCAATCAATGATACGTTATATCTTCCCATTCAGCCGGATTGGACAGATTTCAATGAACCCTCTGATATTCTCATTGGTCGCGAACCATTCGTCTATGTTGCCGATACCAAAAACAATCGCATAGTGATGTTGGATATTGCGGGAAGAAGAGTGGGCGTTTCAGGATATATCAAAAATCCAATTGCCCTGGCGCAGGATGGAGTATTTGATTTGCTTGTATGCGGGGAATTGGACACGATGCTTCAAGGTAAATCAGTGACAATCGGGGGTATTTTCAGAATTCATTTGAATAAGGTGAGGCATGATATCGCAAATGCACCGATTGAATGTTCCTATAGTCAACCGAGCAGACCTGAACGGCGATATACGGGTATTGCAGTGCTTCCGGGGAATGAATATTTGATCTCAAGAACAGGACCAAGTAATGCCTCACGTTTTGACCCAGATGATGCAGTGCTACTCATGACTCAACAAGATTCGGTTTCAAGTCGGATATCTTCATTGGTACCGGAAGGCAATGCGCTATATTCCATAGGTTCGATTTCATCTCTTTCAGTTGCAGCTGATAGGTCTCAAGATATACTCTTGACTCAAAGTTCCCCCGCAATGCAATTCAAAGTTCAATGGCTAAACTATGTATCTGCAGATGTCACAGGCTGGTTCCAAAAATTCAACCCTGCTGAACCGCAAAATTCGGGTGCTGATTTATTGACGGTTGGAAGATTTGACTTGCCTGAGGACATAACCTATGACATCTTTGGCAATGTCTACGTGATTGATGCAGGGAAAGACTCGGTATTGAAATTCACTTCTACCGGAAAGGAAATGCATTCATTCGGTGGCAGGGGAAGCGGAAAGTCCATGTTTGCTGGTCCGAAAGGGATTGCCTGGTTTAATAAAACACTTTATGTGGCAGATACCAAAAACAATCGAATCTGTCGATTCAGACTTTCAACCGATCAATAAAAAAAGCCATGTTGTGTTAACAACATGGCTCTCATTCAAGTCAAGAATGAATTATTCTTGTTCCATCGTTGCGCGATATTGACGACGAGCAGCTTTCATGCGAGAAAGACGCTTCTCTACTGAAGGCTTGATGAAGAAAGCGCGTTTCTTAAATTCACGCAAAACTCCACTGCGCTCATACTTCTTTTTGAAGCGACGCAATGCGCGGTCGATCGACTCATTGGATTGGATTGTTACGCCTACCATATCTCTTTTGATTAAAGATGGATAATTTATTTAACTAAATTTTCAATCAACTTTTTCTCTTTGTTCTTCTCAAATTGAACGATGATCGCAAAACCACCATTGGAAATGATTTCCTTTGAGAGAACAACGCCAAGATCATCCCATTTCTTGTGATAAATCACATCACCAACCGCATAAACATCGGCAGGATTATAAATCTTGGAATCTTCTTTTGAAACCTGCACAATCGCAGCTGTTTTATCCGACTTCGCTTCGAGAACATCAAGATCAACAAGCTGAGAATGACGGCTAAGTGTGCAACGTGCCCACTGACGACGGCCTTCTGCAGACTCCATCGGCTCGCCAATGAGCTCATGCTTCGTCTCTTTCATTAAGAAAGGCGAAAAGAGCTTGACATATTTGGCTTTTCTGGCGCGTCTGACTTTTGCTGCCATGGAGAACTCCGTTTACAGAGTAACATTACACAATACAGGGACTGCAAATATACGAATAAATGCCGTAGCTACCAAACACAACTATTGCTGAATCAACGTGTTGAGATGAAGCAACCCTGATAATATAACTATCAATATCGCTTGCTTTTGATAAGGCAGGGCATATAATGATGGAGATTTTCGAGAACTTTGCCCGTTCCGCGTACAACTGCGGTCAATGGATCTTCAACAACATGCACCGTAAGAGTGGTTTCGGCTGATAAGCGCTTATCGAGACCTTTGAGCAAGGCGCCCCCGCCTGAGAGCATGATTCCACGATCATAGATATCGGCGGCCAATTCCGGAGGAGTTCTTTCGAGAAGCAAGCGAACGCTTTCTACGATCATTCCCACGCATTCACTGAGGGCTTCGCGAATATCGATTGAACTTACTGTTATTGATTGAGGAATGCCCGTGATCAAATCACGTCCTTTGACCTCGATTTCAACTTCTTGCTCGAGGGGATAAGCAGATCCAACTTCACATTTAATGATTTCGGCCGTTCTTTCCCCAATGAGGATATTATGACTTCTTTTGAAATACTGCACAATGCTATTGGTCATTTCATCACCGGCCATCCTTATGGATTCATCGGTGACAATACCGGATAAAGCAATAACGGCGATTTCGGTTGTTCCACCGCCAATATCGACGATGAGATTACCTTTGGGTTCATGCACATCGAGCCCGATTCCAATTGCTGCAGCCATTGGCTCTGCAATAAGATGCACTTCCTTTGCACCGGCATGTTCTGCGCTGTCACGCACGGCTCTCTTTTCAACTTCGGTGATGCCGGAAGGAACGCAGACAACAACTCTTCTTGCAGGTTGCCATGATAATGAGATTTTCTTGATGAAAGCCCTGAGCATGCCCTCGGCGATTTCAAAATCTGCAATCACTCCATCTTTAAGCGGACGAATTGTGCGAATATCGCGATGAGTTTTACCAACCATGGCTTGTGCTTCATGCCCGATGGCCAAAATATGTTTATTGGTGCGGTCAAAAGCAACGATGGAGGGCTCATTCAACACCAATCCTTTGTCCTTCATCCAAATGAGGGTATTGGCGGTGCCGAGATCTATGGCCACATCGGTGGATAAAAATCCAAAACGCATCACGTTCTCACAAAACTGGTTAGGAATTCCTGCCTGATTTCAGGCCTTGTGGCAATTCAAAGCAGGACTGCAAAAATAATAATCTATGGACACAAAACCAATCTCGGAAGCAAGTTTCCGAAATGTTCACAGTATTCTAAGTTTATGATTACAAATATCTTGCAAACATGCACTATTCGGCTTTCCGAAGTTGTTCGGCTTCCTGAGTACCGTGGGTTTTTTGCTCGAAATGGGGTTCTTTTCCGGATTCAACCACTTCTTTCCCAATTATGCAGTGATTGATGTCTTTGCGATCAGGCACTTCAAACATAATAGGAAGCATGATCTCTTCCACGATGGCCCTCAGACCTCGTGCTCCTGTTTTGCGAATCTTCGCTTTTTCCACGATGGCCAATAATGCATCAGGGGTGAATTCCAATCCGCATTGTTCCATTGAGAACAACTTCTGATATTGTTTGATGAGTGCATTTTTGGGCTTTGTCAATACCTCGAGCATCGCCTCATCGGACAGTGGTTCCAAAGGTGCGATAACCGGCAATCTTCCAACCAATTCGGGAATAAATCCAAATTTGATGAAATCCTCAGGTTCAACCCTTGAAAGCAAAGCATGTGATTCTTCTACATTTTCTTGTAGGCTTGCACTAAACCCAATGGTCTTTGCATTGATTCTGCGAGCAATCGTTTTTTCTACACCATCAAATGCACCACCACAAATAAATAGGATATTCTTTGTGTTGACATAGACCAAAGATTGTTCGGGGTGTTTTCTACCACCACGCGGTGGAACACCGGCAACAGTTCCTTCAAGGAGTTTGAGTAATGCTTGCTGCACTCCTTCACCGGAAACATCTCGCGTAATGCTTTGTGAATCAGAACGTCGAGCAATCTTGTCTATCTCGTCGATATAGATTATTCCTCGTTCGGCTCTCTCCACATCATAATCTGCATTTTGCAGAAGGTGAACAAGAATCGTTTCAACATCATCACCTACATAACCGGACTCAGTTATTGTGGTGGCATCTGCAACTGCGAAAGGGACATCCAAAATGCGAGCTAGAGTTTTGGCAAGAAGAGTTTTACCAGTACCAGTTGGACCTGCAAGGAGAATATTGCTCTTTTCGATTTCCACTTCATCTTGTGAAGGTAGCGCATGAGAAGCAATGCGTTTATAGTGATTGTAAACAGCAACGCTCAATATTCTTTTTGCTTTATCCTGCCCGATCACATAATCATCCAATTTGGACTTGATCTGTGATGGCTTCAACAATGCTGTTTTTTGAAGCTGTTGTTTATGAGATTTCGTTGAAGGTGCAATATGTTGATTTAATACATCCATGGATGTATGAATGCAGCGATCGCAGATATACACTTCATGGCCTGCAATGAGGTTCTGAACGTCTTCTGCGGAACGACCACAGAATGAACAGCGAATGGAATCTTTATCGTGAATACTTGAACTCATTGAATATGACTGTCATGTTACGAGAAAAAAAATGGCGGGACGAAGCGATCGACCCGCCATCAATGCATGTATCAGGAATTATGATTTATTTCCTTCATTAGGACGACGATCGAGAATTTTGTCGATGATACCATAATCTGCTGCCTGTTGGGCACTCATATAATTATCTCGATCAGCATCTTTGAGAATAGTTTTTGTGTCTTTACCTGTATGCTTACAGATAATTGCATAAAGCATTTCACGAATGCGAAGCATTTCTTTGGTATAGATCTCAATGTCTGTTGCCTGGCCTTGCGTACCACCCAATGGCTGATGCATCATAATGCGTGAATTGGGAAGTGCGAAACGCTTGCCTGCTGTTCCTGCACACAATAACACTTGGGCCATGGATGCTGCCATACCAACACAAATTGTGCTGATGTCAGGTCTGACAAATTGCATGGTATCATAAATGGCCATGCCTGCTGTTACGCTTCCACCCGGTGAGTTGATGTAGATATTGATATCTTTTGTGGGATCTTCGCTTTCCAAAAACAGAAGCTGTGCCACTGTCAAGCTTGCGACATGATCATCAATCGGTGTTCCGATAAAGATGATTCTGTCCTTCAATAGGCGAGAATAAATATCATAGGCCCTTTCGCCTCTGCTTGTTTGTTCCACAACCATGGGAACGAGTTGATTCATCATAATAGATGCTCCTGGTGGTGATTATTCACCGGCAGATTTTGATTTAGTAGATTTCTTCTTTGGCTTTTCTTCTGCATCATCAGATTTTTTGGTCTTGCTTGAAGCTTTTGCTTCTTTGGACTTTTCTGTCTTTGGCTTTGCAGTCTTGCTCGTTGATTTTGCCGGCTTTGCCTTTGACGAAGAAGTCGCCTCTGCAGTGTCTTGCATCTGCTGAACCATCGCTTCCATGTCTTTTTCCGCAAAATAGGCTTCTGGATCAACTTCGGTTACTGTGGCCATAGAGAGAATCTTTTCCATGACTTTTCCTGCAAGAATTGATCCCAAGAATCTATTGTCCTTCATCAATTGCGTAAGAATTTGATTGTCAGTCATGCCGGTTTGTGCACGATAATGCTGAACATACGGAATCAAATCTTGCTCTTCGAGAGTAATGCCTTCTTTCTCAATGATTCTTTCGCGGATCAATTCCCAGCGAGCTGTTTGCTCTGCATAGGGTTTGAACATTCCTTCGAGATCAGACAATTTCATGTCTGCCGCTGCGGGACCTTGCTGTTTTTTGAAATTATCGAACATGCCATGCATTACTTCATGCACTATTTGATCAGGCACTTGAAAATCATGCTTTGATGTCATGATGTCAACAACCTGAATCTCCATTTCTTTTTTGGCTTCATCCTCAAGCATGCGATTATTATAATCACGAACGCTTTGCTCCAAATCCGCGATGGTAGTAAGTGCCCCACGTGAATACTTCTTGACGAACTCTTCATCCAGGGTTGCAGGAACGATTTTCTCTGCCGAAAGAATGGTTACTTCGAAGCGATCGGGATTTTCCTCTCCTTCGGTTTTATCCATGTATGTGACTGTATCACCAACTTTTTTCCCAATCAATGCATCTCTCAAAAAGCCGTCCAGGTCCGGATGCTCCAGAAAGATGGTGTTTTCTTGTGGTTCCAATCCTTCCAATGGCTCCCCGGTTTCATCATCAACTTTTGTGAAACGAATGGTCACATTGTATTTTGCATCCTCAATGCTCTCGGCTGATTCGCTTGATGCCGCCTTCAACAAAATTTCATCGATGATTTTTTGGACATCTTCATCACTTACTTTGCTGACGGGTTTCTTCAGTTCCAAACCTTCATATGAAGCCACTTCAAATTCAGGGATGATGCCAAATCGAATGACATATGTCATTGCACCGTCTTCGCCGGGTTTGAGATCACGTAATTCAGGTTGGCCAACTACTTTCACATTGTTATTGCGAGTATAACTTCTGAACTCAACATCGGCAATATCCATGATGCTTTCTTGTTCTATTTGTCTTCCAAATCTCTGCTTGATGATAGACAAAGGAACCTTGCCCTTCCTAAAACCCTTGATTTCTATGGTTGGCTGTGCTTTGATATAAGCACGCTCAAAATGAGGAACAAAATCCTCTTTCGTCAATGTAAAACTGACTTCTTGTGTGCAATCATCAATTGATATGACGGTGATTTCCAAAGGAGTGACCTTGATAATTCTCAAAATTCCGGTGCTGCCGGTGATGTAATGTGCGGATGGGGAGGGTCGAACTCCCACGGGTTGCCCCACCAGATCCTAAGTCTGGCGCGTATGCCAATTTCGCCACATCCGCATATATGTACAAAGGACAAGAGCGCAAAAATACAATGTTTTCAGCGGTTTATGAAATAATAGTTAACTTGGCACACTCAAGGCCGGATTAACCAATCCTTATCAACTATGACAATATTTTACTTATTACGCCATGAACTCTCAAAATTCAAAGTATGATGTTATTGTTCTTGGTGCCGGAGTGGCGGGTATATCAGCAGCGATTCATGCTGTTAGAAGAGGGCTAAAACCATTGGTCATTGAATCGACCGCCCATGTAGGTGGTAGGGCTCGATCATTTAAGGATAGAGTTTCGGGAGATATCATAGACAATGGTCAACATGTCATGATGGGGTGTTATGCATCATTTTTTGACATAGTGAAAACGCTTGGTAGCATGGGAAAGATCAAAAAGCAAGATGTACTTACGATACCGTTCCATTTTCCTGATGGAAGAAAAGATCTATTGCATGCTAAGGGAATTGGGAGTGTGAATGGCTCTTTAGGCATGGCTCTTGGATTATTGAGACTTTCATTTTTGACTGGTAAAGACAAAATAAATCTTCTGATATTCTCGATGCGCGTGAAATTAGGGCTGTGTAAACCCGGCTTGATGACAGCGATGGAATTATTACTATCCGAATCTCAATCTCAATCTGTTATTGACAAAGTATGGGCACCTGTCATACTTGCAACGATGAATGGGAAGCCGGAAGAAGTGTCTGCAAAAATTTTTATCACAGTATTGAAACGTGCTTTTTTTGGTCCGGGTGATTCATCTTCTTTGTATATCCCACAATGTGGACTATCAGAATTGTTTGAACCATTCTGCTCATGGATCGAGGAACATGGCGGCACATTGATTCAAAGTACTGGAGTTCGGCACATTGAAATTGCGAATGAAGCCGTACGTGGTGTATTCCTTGTTGATGATACATTCATTGAGTGCAGACATGTAATCTCAGCAATTCCTCCGCATGCATTGTTGCATATTTTACCTGAATCAGCGCATTGCCTCGATTATTTTTCATCACTGGATCGAATTCGCTATTCACCAATCATATCTTTATATCTGTGGTTCGACAAAGCATTTCCAAGCATTGATCTAGCTGCGATTATGGAATCTTCAACACAATGGATTTTTCGGAAGACAACTATAATGGAACATGGTGAATCATTGCTTGCATTGACAATAAGTGCTGGTGATGATATCGTGAACATGTCAACTGAAGACATTGCGCAAGCATGCGCGAAAGAAGTTAGAATGTGTTTCCCTGAAATGAT
>SXZI01000076.1 GCA_005788035.1 Bacteroidota bacterium | reverse complement strand
GGGTCGATCATCACCCATTTATTCAATTCATCAGACCAAGCTTCACATAGTGTATGACTTACCCCCATGCCACCATAAGCAATGTCTGCATTGGTCACACCAATGATTCGACATATATATCCCAAACTGTGTAGAATATCTGTATAAACCCTCGCATACTCTATACAACTAAATGATCTGCCTTGTTCAGCGGATTGCAGCATATCAAGCGATGACATACCGGAGGGACTCATCGATCCATCATGCTCCCATCTTGAATGAACCCAATCAAGAATATCAGCAAATGCATCTATGTCTGTAGATGTCCTGGGCTTTACCCTATCGAGTACATATTCACGAAGAATTTGAGTTTCTTTTTTCTTTTGGGATATGGGCAATGAAAGATATAAGAATGCATCATCCAAATGGTGATTATTTGATGAGCCGACTTTTATCTTTTTTAGCGGCCGGGAATGTACGGGAAGTACTTGCACAAATGTGAAAACACTAAAAATCAATATGGCATTCAACAATGGTTGTATCACTTTTGAATTTCGAAATGTGGTGAATTTCAAAAAACAAAGACACATTGAGTGTTGAAAAGTAACAGCTATGATATACTTAACTGAAAACTCCTTGAAAAGTATATTACTTATAGATGTCTATCTTTTCTTGGAACCCACCTCCGCTGCTGTTTTTTTGATACGCCACAATTCTTTTCCCGTTTTATCATAGAGCACGAATGAAACAGAACGCGAATTTCCTGATCCTGAAAATTCAAGCATTCCAAAATTATGAACGTAGGTAGCTGTATTTGGTACACTCAGAGGATTTTTATCTTCTTCGGTTGCTGAATTGAATGTTCCTGATGTCAAAGGAGAAGAAGTAAAATCAAAGAGTGGATATGTCAAACCACTTTCACTTGAGGGTAATTCACTCAATTCTGCATAATGTCTGTCGCCGGATAGAAATATCACTCCTGTAATTCCCTCCTTGGCGAGCAATCCTATCAGTTCATCTCTTTCGTTCTTAAACGTTGAATAATTCTCGAATCGAGCCAAAGGATTGATGAATTGTCCACCCATAGAGATCACTTTGAATGTTGCATTACTGGATACAAGATTATCAATCAACCATTGTTTCTGTTCTTCTCCCAAAATTGTTCGTTCACCAGTCATTCTTTTATTTGGAGAACGGAAATATCGATTATCGAGCAAAAAGAATTGTACATCACCCCATTGAAATGTTGTATGTATTCCTTCATTAGAAGTATTTCCATATGTAGGATTCCCCCAGAATTGCATGAATGCATCTCGAGCATCTTTTTTTAGAACATAACCTCTGTCAGAATCATTCGGACCAAAATCGTGATCATCCCAAATGGCATAATGGTGAACTGAGCCGAGCAGAGGTTGTAATTCAGGAATTGAACGAGTATGCTCATATCTTCTGAAAATACCAATCCTCGAAGTCCAATCTGCTTCTCGTAAATAGACATTATCACCGAGCCAAATCATCAAATCAGGTTTCTTAGCAAGAATTCCGGATATAATACCAAGATCATTACCATAAGGTTTTCCAGGTCTATCATACTGAACTTCATTAACATAAAAACAACTACCGAGTGCTACGGTAAATGAAGGAGGATCACTTCTCCATTGCCAAAGTGGTGGAATGCTGAATTCAAGTGGATATGCAATCTGTATCTTTTGTCCATTGACGCTGACTGCATATGAATATCGCTTTCCTGGTTCCACTGAATCAAGCACAATGTGCAAACGATAATCATTGCTTGCATCGGCTTTATAGGTAATACTATGTTTTTTGGCAGTCGGTGCATCAATTGGTGCATATTGTATTCGTACATCGCACGGATTGGACATTTGTAACCAAATGGTTACTTGCCTCATATCTGCATGTGTTACCATTGGACCTGCTTTGATTGAACCTGCAGATTGGGCATACAAGTGAAATGAACAAAGAGCAAAAAGAATGCTATAGAGTAACATGGTAGATCATTGAAGATATTGGTATTGTCCCTGTAAATTGATTGTTTTGCAGTGAATTCACAAGTCAAATTCAGGAAATGTACTCATGACCTTCGAAGATATTGCAAGGTATTGTCTTGCAAAGCCACATGCAGAAGAAACTTACCCTTTTGACGAAACAACAATGGTCATGAAAATAGGTGGAAAAATGTTTGCGCTATTGGATGCCAATACGATGGAAACCATTAATCTAAAACATCCCTCTGATGATATACCATTGCTTTTGGAGAAATATTCGTGCATAAGCCCTGGATATCACATGAGTAAGAAGCACTGGGTCACTGTGAATTATAAACATGCTGATATGAGAGATCCTGAGATCATCAAATTGATCGATACTTCATATGATTCGGTTGTTGATGGATTACCAAAAAAACTCAGAATTCCTCTTACAACTTCTTATATATCATTCACTACTCTTGATATAAAGTATCAAGAATCTTTACTTCTCAGACAAACAGTATTGCGTGATCCTCTGAATCTAATATTGACAGAAGACGAACTCATCGGGGAAGACAAGGAAATACATATCGGTGGAATTTTTCAAGGACGATTGATAGCTTGTTGCATACTTTCTCCTCGCGATGGTATTCAGGCAAAAGTGAGACAAGTAGCAGTTGACAAACGTTATCAAGGGATGGGGATAGGTAGAGCTTTGATGCATCATGCTGAAAGCATTGCATCAAATATGGAGATTGAATCGATCATGCTTCATGCAAGGAAGCATGTTGCACAATGGTATGAATCACAGCAGTATCAAATCATGGGCGAAGAATTCTTCGAGGTTGGGATTCCGCACATTCGTATGTTTAAACGTCTATAGTGCCTTTAGGCAATGTGGGTTCAATTAGAATCACCTCTTCTCTTTCCATCAAGACGGCTCCCGGTCCGGCACCCTTGGGTTTTCTGATATACTTCTTCAATGCATAAGCTACAGGGACAAAACCAGCTTTTCTTGATTGAGAAAAATACGCGGTGATTCCTGCTGCTTGCTCTAATATATGCTTTGGAATGTCTTTAGGGCCACGTAGGACTGCATGCGATCCACTTACTCCCCTCGCATGAAGCCATAGATCATTTGGTTTGGCAAATTTCCCCGTCAATTGATCATTGTTCTTTGCATTCCTTCCTACATATAATGTAAAAGAATCTGACAATGCGAATATGCGATATGGGGATTGCTGAGTGTTTTTGATTGATGCTTTTTCTCCTGATTGAGCTTTCACTTGCAAGAGCATTTGTTCCAATATTCTTCTATCTTGTATTTCAGGAAATCTATTTTGTAATTGCATCACGTCCTGCAACTGTTGAAGATATATTGGGAGCTTAGCACTTTTTTCGGCATCACGTTCCTTTGACCTTTTTGCTTTTCGAAAATAATGTTCTGCATGTTCTGCATAAGTTTTTCCTTTCTGTGTGGGAATTGTATAATTTTTTCCATCATGCGAAAGCACAATCTGTTCATCATGAACACGCAATGCAGGATGCGGCATGGAAAGCAGCAAATTGGCTATCAATTGAGATTCTTCAAT
Organism: Bacteroidota bacterium; assembly: GCA_005788035.1. Lineage (GTDB taxonomy): Bacteria > Bacteroidota > Ignavibacteria > Kapaibacteriales > UBA961 > UBA961. The sequence goes on along the minus strand of SXZI01000076.1, from coordinate 5,666 downwards.
ACGTTTTAGTGAAGTAGCTTCATCAGACAAGTGATGGATATGTTTTTCAAGAGTTTCCCTTCTTTGTTTCAATTCTTGTTCAAGCTTTTTTTTCAATGATTGAACTGCTGATTCTTTATGTATAACTCCTCGATATCTTCGAATTGCCTGGCTCCATGAATGTCCTGACCACATCACTTCTTGTTCTTTATGTACATGAATAGTTGATGGAATAATTTCACCTGTCTTTAATCGAAGTATATACGCCATGTCGGATTGAAGTGATTCATCCATCAACCCTTCATGAAGGAGGTATAATCGTTCATATTGAGTATCAGTCAATGAAGAGAGCTTTGTTCCCGCATCAATGGCTCCGAAAGCCTCATTATATCGATCCAGTATCTCATTAGCATAGATTGATCCACAATTATATGCTTTTGACAATGCAACGGACACTGCAACATCTTTGGGAACATCATTCAGGCTTGGAATAGCAGAAATGCTTGATATATATGGCTCTCCTATTTTGACCGGTGCTCGTTTCATGTAATCTGTCAAACGATCTTCAGCATCAATTGTAAAAAGTGCGGTATTTGATCCGCCAAAAAATTGACCAATCATACAAGCGCCGGTTAATTGCAGAAATATGATTCTATCTGTGGGATGCTTGCTACAGGAGGAAATTTTCCTTCCAATGATATCAGGGAACATATCGACGCTATTTTTATTGGCTCTTTGAACCGCTTCTTTAATTGCCAATATTGGCTCTGAAGGTGTCATAGTCCATTCAATATGCTGATGCAATGACCCATCGGGTGCTTCACAATGAACGATCACACAATGCTTTTCTTGGGTATAGCACTCTGTAATGATCATACCAGAGCATCGATCATTAATTTCTTTCGCCAGGTGATGATATATATGATGATGTCTCATCTCAATAATTGGCCTCAAGTCTTGCGTCTTTCGTAATTTGCACACTGCAATATAAGATTATGAATGGAGCTCATGAACTCTTCAAGCACTTCTTCCGGTTTGGTACGTTCCTTGGGATTGAAGGAAGCCACTGCCCTCAATATGATTGACATGGTTGGCATAGGGCCTTTCATCGTCCTTCCAATCGTGATTCAGTCAATGCATGGTCCTCATGCAATCATTGCATGGCTTGCAGGAGCATTGCTTGCATTGGTCGATGGATGCATCTGGGCTGAATTGGGTGCAGCAATGCCGCAGGCAGGAGGCAGTTTCATTTTCTTGAGGGAAAGTTATGGCAAATCTTCCTGGGGTTTGCTTATGTCATTTCTCTTTATTTGGCAGACCGTGTTCCAAGCTCCCTTGGTCATTGCATCTGGAGCCATCGGATTTTCACAATATGCTTCCTATCTGATTCCTGTATCGCCCATCATGCAAAAGGTAATTTCCGGATCAGTGGTGATTCTCATTTTTTTATTACTGTACAGAAATATCAAAGACATTGGTAAAATCTCACTGTTCATGTGGATCGCGGTAGTAGGGACAATGCTATGGCTTATAATAAGTGGTGGATTGCATTTCAATCCGGACTTAGCATTTGGTGGAATGAGCGAAGGTCCAAGCTTTATGTCATCCATATTTTTCGTTGGTCTCGGCCATGCCATGCTGAAAACTGTGTACAGTTATTTGGGTTATTACAATGTATGCCATTTGGGTGGAGAAATCTCCAAACCGGAAATCGTCATTCCCAAAAGCATTATTCTTTCCATCTTCGGCATAACAATGTTGTATTGCGCCATGCATTTGAGCATAGTGGGTGTGATTCCATGGCAGGTAGCTAAAGAATCAACATTTATTGTAAGCACATTCATTGAACGATTGCATGGCCCTTTGGCTGCGCAAATTGCGACAGGTCTCATTTTATTCATAGCATTTGCATCATTGTTTTCCGTGACACTTGGTTATTCACGAATACCGTATGCCGCTGCAAAAGAAGGTGCTTTTTTTCGCATGTTTGCAACAGTGCATCCTAAAGAACATTTCCCTCATGTTTCACTTATGGTTTTGTGTGGAATAGCATTTGTATTTTCACTATTGTTCAGGATGAGTGAAATCATCAGCGCGATTGTTGCAATGAGGGCACTGGTTCAATTCATTGGTGGAGCCATTGGATTGATTCTCTTAAGAAAAAGGAATACAATTGCATTCCCCTGGAAGATGCCACTTTATCCATTGCCAATCATCATGGCAATACTCATTTGGTTGGGATTGTTTTTGTCGACCGGTTATTATGCTTTAATGGGGATCGCTTTCATTTTAATTGGCATAATCGTGTATCTTTTCATGGCCCGTAAGAAATCAAGTTTCCCTTTTTCAGGATTGACGGAATGAAACGCAGAGTTTTTTTTGAACAGTTAATCAAGTTTAGCGCTATTTCCGGAATGTCGCTACTTACATTGTTTGGTTTGTTTCCCTCTATCTTTACAACAAAGAAAACATCTGCCAAACTTGTACTTGGAACAGAAGAAGATGTATTCAATCAAGCCACTCATATCACCAAACAAATCAATGACCGCACATTGATCATCAAGAAGTCAACAGATGGTGCAGTTGAAGCATTTGATGCTTCATGTACACATGCAGGTTGCCCTGTTCGATGGAATGAAGCAGATCAAACATTTTTATGCAAATGCCATGGTGGGATTTTTGATTATCAAGGGATTCCGGTTGCAGGGCCACCAAAAAAACCTCTGCAAAAGATACACGTTCAAAAACGTGAGTCAAGTGGAGAGATTATACTTTACGTGATGGATGTATCAGCTTGAGTACCAATCATTAATGCGTCAAACTGTACTTCGCCGGTGCTTATATCATGATAAGCACTAACTATCCCCAATTCTCCCCTGCTGATTTTCTCTGAAAGATAAGGACTCAAAGAAATAATTTCTTGAACACCTTCGATTGCATTCTGACGCGCAACTCGCTCAATTGCTTTTACATCTGAGTCATCATGTTTCAATGGATATGAGCCTATTTTTTGAGCAACGAGTTTAATTTTTGAAGTTATGGATCCCATACTAAATTCATTGATATCATTCATAGCCAGGGTTACTGCTCCGCAATGAGAATGAGCTTTAACAACGATTAGTTTCGCCCCAAGTTTCGAACATGCAATTTCAATACTACCAATAATTTCTTTTGTAATGATATTTCCTGCAATCCGAATTGTTAGAATATCACCAAGACCTGTATCAAATAGGATTTCAGGAGTTGTCCTAGAATCAATGCAACCAATGATAACACACATGGGATTTTGTTGTTTCGAGGTAATTTCAACTTGCTTGCTGAAATCTTTTTTAGACATCTCACCTGCTACAAAACGTTCATTCCCTTTGATTAAGAGATGTAAAATTGCCTTTGGTGAAAGGCCATCTCTTTTATCCTTTCCAAGAACATTAACAAACTGAACATGATCTTTTAATTGATATTTGGATTTCTGTCCAAGTACATTTATCAGAATATTTCTTTCCGGAGCAATTGTCATCTTGAAATCTTCAATGATTTCAATTATATCATGATCAATGTAGTCACTCGAGGTAGCATCTATGACCACATACATATTTTCCGGTATCTCATACAATGTTTCTTTTATTGATGCCTTATTTAAGAAAGTAACTTGATTTGGCAATTCAAGACGCATCACCTCGCCTACGTGCAAAGTGTAATTTTGTTTAATGTATGGATTACGGAAATTACTAATCATCAAAAAAGCAATTGAAATTGCAAGCCCTACCAATACTCCAATTAACAAATCAGTGAACACAATTGCCAATACCGTCCCAAGGAATGGTATGAATTGCTCAATACCTTTTTTAAACATGGATCTGAACAAATCGATATTTGCCAGTTTATATCCTGTAACAAGTAAAATTGCTGCTAATGAGGCGAGAGGGATCATATTCATTACAGGTGCTAAGAGCAAGACACTTAGGAGCAACAAAATACCGTGAAATATTGCTGATAATTTAGTTTTGTTACCTGTCTGTATATTCACCGAACTTCGTACTATAACAGATGTAAGAGGTATGCCACCAATGAAACCTGCCAATATATTTCCAAAGCCCTGAGCAATCAATTCTTTATTTGGGGGAGAATGACGCTTGTGAGGGTCTAATTTATCAACCGCCTCAAGATTCAATAATGTTTCAAGAGATGCAACAATTGCCAATGTCACAGCAACAGTCCAAATATCAGAACGAGCAAGTAATGATAGGTCTGGGATATGAATAAATGATCCCATTGAAGAAATATCAATTGCAGGAATGGACACCATGTGTTCTTGACTGACAATAAGACTTGGAACCAATGCCTGAAAAAACACTGACATTGCAATTCCGATAATCACGACCACAAGTGATGCAGGAAAAAAAGAAAGTTTTTTTAAGGGTGTTTTATGCCAGTAAAGCAATATAATAAGTGATACAAGAGATATGATTACTGCGCCAGGGGTAATAAACTGCAATGCATGAAACAATCCGGAAAATGTATTTTCACCCATTGGATTTATAAAACTAAAATCTCCTTCCGGATCGGCATCATAGCCTATGGCATGCGGAATTTGTTTTAAAATGAGTACAATCCCAATTGCAGCCAATAATCCCTTTATCACATTGGAGGGAAAGAAATCTGCTATGTAACCCATCTTTGCTATACCAAGTGTCAATTGTATCAAACCGGCTAGTATAACAGCTAAAAGAAATATTTCAAATGATCCCAATTGCTGAATAGAAGCCAATACAATGGCAGCAAGGCCTGCAGCAGGACCACTAACACTAGTTTGAGACCCACTGATGAAACCAACAACGATTCCTCCTATAATTCCAGAAATTATACCAGACATCAATGGAGCCCCAGATGCCAATGCAATTCCAAGGCATAAGGGCAGAGCCACAAGAAAAACAACTAATCCTGCAGGGATATCAACTTTCAGTGTTTGTAAATTCATCATCTTAAAAAAAATGGCCGAAATACTTCGGCCAAATATACACAATATGCTTTATGTTCTTATCATTTTGCTGACATAGGTTCTTCAGGCGAGGGATCACCCTCCTCCACAACTTTTTCCGTTGTTACAGGTACTGCTTTTTGCTTTGGAAGAACCGTGAAAACCAGTTCTTTTTGTACATCGGAATAATCCACTTCCACCAATGTATCTTCTTTCACTACCGATCTTAGTAATTCCTCAGCAAGAGGATCTTCCAGATATTTTTGAAGGGCTCTACGGAGCGGTCTTGCGCCATACTTTTCATCATAGCCCTTATCAACCAAGAAATCTTTTGCTTCAGCGCTCAAAACCAACTCAATATTGAGTGATTGCATACGCTTGAGCAATTTTTCAAGTTGAATATCAATGATTGAATGAATATGTTCTTTCTTTAATTGTCTGAACACTATATAATCATCAATTCTGTTTAAGAATTCAGGATTAAACATTCGTTTCATTGAATCTTCGATGGTGGATTTCATTTGATCATATTGACCATCGGGAGATTTATCTGAAAATCCAATATTACCGCCGGCTTTGATATCGCGTACGCCAACATTGGAAGTCATGATGATAACCGTATTCTTGAAATCGATTTTTCTTCCTAAACCATCGGTTAAAATACCATCATCAAATACCTGCAACAAAATATTGAATACATCCGGATGTG
>SXZI01000075.1 GCA_005788035.1 Bacteroidota bacterium | reverse complement strand
TTTGCTCCGAGTGCATTGTCATCTTTACGCACATTGAGAATCAAGTTAGATCCATCCATGCGGGCTCTTACACCGGAGAATGAAAACCCTTGTACAGAATCTTCTTCAAAGTATTTCCAGCCAATCTTTGCAAACATTTCCTTATAGGGAATCTCTGTTGGTGACTCAAAATAGGTTTGAAGAAAAGGTCGTATATCTTTTCCGGCAACAGATTCGATTTCAGAGAACAATACTGAATCTTCAAATGGCCTGTCAGGACCGAATTTATTTGTTAGTGTACGAATGAGCGAAAGCAATGTAATGGCGCCATTAGTTCTTTCACGTAAAGTAAGATCGAAAAACAATCCAAGCAATGCGCCTTTTTCATAGACTATCCCATACATCTTTTGATATTCAGGCAGGAGAACATTCTTGCTTAATTCTGTCATTGCAACAGGTTTGGGCATCATGAATTGAGATCCAAACAATTTCTGCCTTAATGTTTGACGTAATTGTTTTTCAGTCATCTCTCCTGATTGTGCACGAGCAAGAACTGAAAAATATTCAGTCACTCCCTCATAAAGCCATAAATGTCGTGACATTTTAGGTTCACGAAAATCAAAGCTTGCAATTTCCTTGCTATGTAAATTCAAGGGGACAAGAATATGCAAGAATTCATGAACAGCAGTTTGTGCAATCCATGTCTTCAGCATGGACTCATCGGATGTCTCCGGTAGAAAATAGACTGAGCTATAATTATGTTCCAATGCACCATAAGCTTCCTTTCTACGTAGATCTTTCCTCTCCATCCCTGCAAAGAAAAAAATGAATGTATATCGATCGACAGGCATTGTTCCTAAGAATTGTTCTACTGTCTTTGTAACTGGCTTGATGACATTGCTCACCATTTGAGCATTTACTTTGCCGCCTGTTGAATACACGGCTATGGATATCTTTGTTCCTCCCTGCATATAACTGATGGTATCAGGTTTTGCAAACATTGCGGGATTATCAACCAAAGCATCATAATTCTTGGCCATCAGTATGTCAACAGTATCGTTGATACTCTTTTTAGACAAAGAAGTTGAGCAAAAGAATGATGCGGGTTTAATGCACTCGATGGTATAAGGGATATGTTGCATTTTGGAAAAATATCCTAGAAATCCATGTGCTCCGAACATGATATTTGAATCTGCCTGAATATTTGTTCCACCGGGATTGAACACATCAAGAGTATGAGTGGTGTCATCATAAGTATCATTCACGTCATATTCGATTTTTGCAAGACGATTAGCTCCGATGATAAGGAATTCATTGTCATTCAAACGTCTCACCGGAATAAAGCCACCTTTAGCATCAGTTGCTTTGAAGTTCTTCACAAAATAACCGAAATCCATCCTCGCATAGGTACCCGGTATCGATGCCGGCATGATGTATAGAATTTCATCGGTGTCCATCTTCGGAGTAAATAGCGTCACATGTGCTTTGTCATCTTTGATGTTTTTGAAATCAATCTTTGCTTTGAATTCTTGAGAGCAAAGCACGGTGTGCATCAATACCATGAGCAAAAGCATCATGGGTATGCGAGAAATAGTGTATTTCATGTCGTTTCTTCTTGTTCCACAAATGTTAAGTCAATTTGTCTTTTGTCAATATTCGCATTACTGATTCTGACTGTTAATTTGGTGCCAATGCGAAACACCTTCTTTGTTTTCTTTCCTACCAATCTGAATTGGGATTCATCAAAATAATAATAGTCATCACTGAGATCGCTCATGTGAAGGAGTCCTTCGATATTGAGCTCATCCATGAGTATGAATAATCCGAAACTTGTTACTCCGGTGACTGTACCATTAAATATTCCACCTTTATATCTCATTGCCAATTGGGCTGATGCAAGACGTATGGATGCACGTTCGGCATCAACGGCAAGTCTTTCACGCAAAGAACAATGCGAAGCGGCATCCACAACATAATCTTGAAGATAGCGCAATCGTTGATCAGAAGGCTTGTTACGCATATACTCTTTCAGCAAGCGATGAACAATCACATCCGGATATCGCCTGATTGGTGAGGTGAAATGAGTATAGTGTGTAAAGCCAAGACCATAATGACCGATATTTTCTTCGAGATAAATCGCTTTTGCCATTGAACGCAACATGAATTGATTGATCACCATAATCTCAGGAAGATGACCTGCCTGTTGTAAGATCTGATGTAATTGATTTGAACTTGGTGTGCCATTAGGAACTGTAATCCCAAGTTGACGTACAAAACCCAGTACACCTTTCAATTTGATCATATCCGGCTCATCATGTACTCTATAGATGAACGGTAATGTTCCTTTCTTCAACACATTCTTACTCATGTCTTGCAAGGCGATTGCTACCGTCTGATTTGCAAGCAACATGCATTCTTCAACTAGCGAGGTTGCATCTGTTCTTGATTTCAGGACTGCTTTAATCGGATTCTTATGCTCATCAAGTACAAATTTTGTTTCTTGCGTCACAAAATCAACGCCGCCGGTTCGATAACGCTTTTCCCGCAATAACGTTGCAAGTGCATGTAATTCCAAAATGAGTTCTTGAAGAGGGCCCTTTCCGGTATCAATGATTTCCTGTGCTTCT
>SXZI01000074.1 GCA_005788035.1 Bacteroidota bacterium | reverse complement strand
TTTTGTGCATGCTGAATTTACATAGAAAAGTGATAGGAAAAAGGTCGATTTGTCTATTTTTACGGACTGATTTCAGAAATTACCTATATGAGTATGCAAAAACACCAACTTCGGTTTTTCGACATCACGATGATGGTCATTTCACTCGTGATTGGAATGGGCATTTTCCGAGCTCCGGCTACTGTAGCACAAAGGGCAGGAAGTGAGTTTATCTATTATGCAGCATGGATTACCGGTGGATTGATTGCCTTATGCGGAGCCATCGGTTATGCAGAGATTGGTAAACGAATGCCGGTGAGTGGGGCATATTACTCAATCTTTGCAAAAGCATATTCTCCAACTCTCGCATTTGCCATCAATATCATCATTCTTGTATCCAATGCTGCTTCCATTGCCGGAGTTGCCATTATCGGCGCGGAATATGTGATGCCATATGCTATGGGATTGTCAAGCACGGTGCTTGCATCCATATTCATCATTCTTCTATACGGACTCAATCTGCTTGGACTCAGAACAAGTGCCACAGTTCAAAATGTTTTGATGGGAATCAAATTGCTCATGCTTATTGCAATCATTTCTGCATTGGGTATTCTACCACCCTCAGAAACAGTCACAGTTATTCAAAGTCATTCAGGTGGAATGTGGAAATCATTCGGACTTGCACTGATTGCTGTTTCATTCACCTATGGCGGTTATCAACAAACAATCAATTTCGGTGGCGAGGTAAAGAACAATGAGAGGATGTTGCCAAGAGCAATCATACTCGGGGTACTGATCATTATCGCAATTTATTTACTGGCGAATCTAGCATATGTCCAGGTGATTGGATTCAATGAATTGGCACAATCAAAATTCATAGCGGCAATCATGATGGAACGATTATTTGGTGGCACTGCCGCGCTCATAGTCAGTATGATCATCATGATATCTGTATTCGGTTATGTAAATATATCGATGCTGTCCAATCCAAGAGTGATTTCAGCTATGGGAAAAGATGGAGTGCTGCCAAAAATATTTGCACAATCCGATGAGGCGAAAGGAGTGAGTGTATCAGCGCTGACTATCTTTACAGCGATTAGTTTGATAAGCGTTTATGCTGGAGAATCCTTTGAAAGAATTCTGAATTATACGATCTTCATCGATAGCATTGGGCTTGGGGTGGGGATGGCCACATTGTATAGACTCAAAGGAGAGAAATTATCAATCATGACTCATGCGGTTGCTTTGATCTTCATTGCCGCATGTTTATTTACAGGTGTTAACATCTTCTTGTTTGACACAAATGCCGGAATATATGGAAGCATACTTTTTGTTGGTGTTATGATGTTTGGGTATATGGTCACTAAAAAAAAAGAGTAAAGAAGTGAGCTGAATTATCTTTGAACGATGAATGAATGACTTGTCTCCTTACCATCGCGAGAGATAAGTAGAGTGTACATTCCCGAGGGAAGGGATGCTGTTGAAAACACATGTTCTGGACCATAAAGGTGTGAATATTGAAACATGCGATTTCCCTTTGAAGAAATACAAGTCACCGATGCTTCTCCTGTATGATCAAGAAATACTCTTATGATATCATATTGATTCTCATATGCGAATTCCGGCATACCATCTTGTGAATTGTCCAATCCTGTGGTTATGCAAAATCCACCTTTACCGACAAGTTTTGTCATTTCCTGGCAGAGATATGCATAATTATCTTTTTCAACTTGATTCAATGTCCGAAGTAGCAAGTCCGTGTTTTCAGTGGGATCATTTGTGAGATTAAAATATTTCTGTGTTCCATTGTCGAAATCAATCAACTTATAATTGAGATTTCGCATTGTTTTTCCATCGAATTGGGCAGGGGTATTTTTAAACACTTCAGTAAATACCCAATCCCTGATGCTTTCTTTTTCTTGTCGAATGATGGGAAGCAAACTTTTGGAATCAACAGGTTTGGATGACGGAATCTGATCTTTCCAATTTGTAAATCCAAAGAGTTCTAGTACGGTGGCAAAGATGTCTTGCGTATTGATGAGAGCATTCGAAATTCTTCCGGGATTGATTACCGAAGGACCGGAGACGATGAATGGAACGGAAACACCATCTTGATATACGCTTCCTTTTGCTCTGTTCTCCCCTTGATATACACGGGCATCACTACCATTGTCACCTATGAAAATGAAATCGGTACTATCAAAACGCTTGATTGCTTTTAGCGAATCGAATAGTCTTCCAATTTCTCTATCCAATGCTTCGGCCATTGCTTTATAATAGGGAACTACACTTGATGCGGTGTCCTGTGCAGTTCCATTTAGTGTTGAAAATGAATGAAGCGAATTTGGTGGAAGATGAAACGGAGTGTGTGGTGCATTATAAGCAAGCCATAAGAAGATGGGTTTATTTGACGGATTAGACTTGACCCAATCTATTGCATTATTGGTTGTTTCTGTTGTTGCATATGTACTACATATCGCCAAGGTACCATTTTTGATTTTGTTCCATGCATAATAACTAGGCAATGTTCCACTGAAACTTCCTTCATAGTAATCATATCCCATTCTTGTTGGAATCGCGAAATTTGTTTGAGGCATTGGATTATGCAAGTGCCATTTCCCAATATTTGCTTTTGCAATACCCTGTGCTTTATACACATTCAACAAGCGGGGAATTGTGATCTCGGAGGTGTCCAGAGTATTGGTGTTTTGTCCGCCAACGGCTTCACCGATTCCTGTTCTGAAACTATATCGACCAGTAAGTATTCCTGCTCTTGTAGGAGAACAAAGCGGATTCGACCATGCATGCGTAAATAGAACGCCCTTATTCAGTAATGATCGAACATTCGGCAGAATGACAGTATCGCGATGCGTATCATAAAAACCACAATATTCCAAACCTAAATCATCTGCTATGATCAGAACTACATTTCTTTGAGCAAATGAAAACGTGATGGAGCAAAAGAAT
>SXZI01000073.1 GCA_005788035.1 Bacteroidota bacterium | reverse complement strand
TGAAATCACATTAAACCAATCCACTGCGCTTTCTGAAAAACCACTCTATTGCAAAAGCAGTGATGGCTATCATCAGAAGCCACACATTATTCCATAAAGCAAGTTCGGTTTCTTTCACGATTGAAGTTTGGGTGAATCGCGGATGTTTTTTCAAATCATCAAGAAAACGCGAGACCGTATTCGGAGTATAAAAACGACCACCCGTAATCTCTGCCATCGATCGCAATAATGGTGCATTCATTTTTAGATTCAGATATTCAGCGGATTCTGTGCCTACCACAAAGCGTCCATCATCTTTACCCAGAACAGATCCTTTTGCAGCTGAACCTTGATAGAAATAATCACCTGCGGGCAATCCTGAAACACTTGCCGTATATCTACCGGCGCCCATATTCGCAAGGCGAATATCACGTTTTGTATTCGGTCCGGTAAGAGTGACCGATACAATAGCATCATCAACAGGATCAAGTGATGGATCATAAACCTGACCTATCAATTCCACTTTTTCGCCACCAATATAAAACTTTCGTGATGAGCGAATTTTCACAAGTTGTTCTTTTTCCGAGGCACCGATCCATTGAATGCTTTGATCAATGAATGCCGATAATATATCAGGCATATCATTTGCACCACGTGCAACGTCAGGAGCCATGCCCAATAATTTCCAGCGATAAAGACCATATCCCAACACAGCAAGCGATCGTTTTCCGGCAAATGTTCTTGTCATGATCAATGGTTCTTGAACCGGTGCAGAACCAATGCGAATCGTTGCGAGAATTTCTGATTCAGGTTTTACATCTACGAAAGTTTCCGTTTTGTAAATCGGTGGCAAAGCATTCCATCGTTCAGCATCGCGTCCATCACCAAGAATACGCATGACAGGGCTTGATTCTCCACCTTCTTGCACATTCGGCATTGCCAGAAATTCCTGTTGAGATGTGGATGTCATTGAAAATGGAAGATAGGGTTCCAAAGGACTCAGACGTTGATAATCAACTTGTTGAGAAGCGATGAACATCAATGGTTTTCCATTCTCCGCTTCTTTTTTGATCATTTGCATCAATGATGCGGGAGTCGAGGCAATTGGGAATCCAATCATGACGATTGATTCCGCTTCGGAGAGAGATTGCGCGCTAGGAGCAGGAGGATAAAACTCACTTCCCTGCTTTTGCACATGAATGACAATCTTTGATTCAGGGATGCGTTCGAGCACGCTTTTCACAAATGTCAAATCAGGGGAAGGAGAACCCGCAAAGACAGAAATAATGCGCTTCTGCTTCAATACCTTCATGAATTCAGACAATTCATTGTTTTTCTGTGTGAGTTCATTCCCGGCAGTCGAAACCCTCGCGGTGATTTTATGAATACCCGGTTGCGAAGGAACATATTGCACCGATACCGAATATGTGGAGAGTCCGGATTGTAAAGAAATGGACTCCTTTCCAATCAATGTACCATTATCAAAAACCGCAACCGTGGCATTGGAAGATTCAGGGAATCCAGTTGCTCGAACAGTCACAGACACGGGCACTTTGGTTCCTGCATAGACGATTTCATTCACGAGAATGGATTGAATGGAGGCATCTCTTGGATCGAGCGAATCACCAATCCCAACAGTAAAGACCGGTCTGCCGAATACTTCCGCCTCATAGATAGGATTCGCGCCTGCATTCACCGCGCCATCCGTAAAGAGAATCGCTGCTTGCACGGCATCCGATTCATCAGCATCGGACAATATCTTCAGTGCCTTCGTGATATTGGTATAGAGTCCTGAGGCAGGAATGGAGTCCGCCTTTGCAAGCGTAGATATATTACCCTTTGCATCTTCTCCAAAGGCAATAATCTCAATATCATCTTCATTCAAAGAACCAACATTGGAGGAGGCAATCGCTTGTTTGAGGGCTTTTGCTCTGTCTATTCTCCCATCTTTCAATCCCATTGAGAGTGATTTATCTATCACTATAGCCAAACGTGGATCAGCAAGAGATGCACGTATCATCGAGAGTACAGGTTCAAATAAAGCAAAAAGCAAAAGGGTGAGTGCAAGTGCACGCAATGATCCCAGCAAGAATCTTCTTACAGCAGTCAACGGAGGATTCGTCACTTGATATGACCACCATGACAAGGCAATACCCGCCAATGCGCATATCGTGAATATCCACCAAGAACCGGTTATGCCGAGTGTATAGGAATTCATTATACTCAGAAGAACAAATTGAAGGATTGAGTGATGATATAAGCACTCAATTTCACAGACCCTTTCATCAACAATCAGAGGGCAATTTCTGAAATTTTCGAGTAATCTTTTCTACCATGATTTTTTTTCCTTCAATAAGGGGCATTTTGATTAGATTTGCAATGCAGCAATTACCCTCTCCAATCGTTACAGCATAACGATATTATGTATAAGCGTACCTTTTCGCTCAAGAAAATCCTTGTTCCTGCGAGCACGACCGAGGTATTTTCATTTGCAGCCGTGATTCTCGGCTTACTCATCGCTATTTTTATCGGTGAAGTACCCATTCGTCTCATTGGTGCCTGCGTGGCTATTCTCGGCGGTGTTGGTCATTATATGATCGTATCACAAAAGCTGAGCGATTCCTTTGATTCTCATCGCGTGAGCTCTTCGATTCCTCCGGAATTTCGAGTGACAGTCATTCCTGGTCAGGGTGGAAAGCGAATGGTTTTTGACGGATTCGAGGGGACCTTTGATGATACGCGCACGGCGGAAATGGAAAAGAAGAGGAAAAAACCATTGCCGGCTGTGCAATCCAGATTATTTGACAAGCAACCCGAATTGTCAGAAACTCCCGAAGAAGAACCCCTAACAATAAAGGCATCTGTCAAAGCCCCTCCGGTTATTCCCAATGAGCCGCTTACACAAGAGCAAATCATTGAATCGGATGATTTCACCGAGGGTATTCGTTTCTTGCGTACTGAAACTGAGTCACCTCCGGGGATCATGCCGATACAAGATGATCCCTCAGAGCCGGAAACGCTTGACATGTTCGCGGAACATGATGAGGCATTTGTCACTGAACATCAAACGGAAGAATATTCAGACGAATCATATCCCATAGAGGAAGAAGTTCCTGAGACAAGTCATCGCAGAGCAATTCTGGATGTGTCTCTTCAGGATTTCATGGAAGAAGAAATTGCCATTCCAACCGAGCCAAGAAAAGAATTCGATCATTTACTCGCGAGAGTATTAATGGCAATTCGCTCAGTGATTGATGCGAGAACCGCCGGATATGCATGGATCAATCATGAAAAGCAACAATTGGTGATTGAATCCTATGTTTCGGAAGTGATGGGCACATTCACATCGCAAAGAAAATTACCATTCGGAAATGATGTCATCACACAAATTGCGATGTCAGGCAAACCTGAAATCTTAACGGACATACATCCTTCATCCGAACTTGATCTCTTGAATTATTATACCGCGCATGCAAAGACATTGTCTTTCATCGGCGTACCGGTCTATTTCAATGGCATCGTGATCGGGGTATTATTTGCTGATTCCGATCAACAAGATGCTTATGATGCATTGAGCGTTGGCTTTTTGGGGCATTTCACTAAACTCATTTCCGGTTTGGTTCAAAGTTATACCGGCAAATATGATCTTCTGCAATCCAGCCGCGCACTTGATGCGATCACCCGATTCAGATCCATCATTTCATCTTCCGGAAATGGCATGGCGAATTTATGTTCTGCATTGCTGGAAGCCGCAAGTGAAGTTGTCGACTTTTCGACTATGGGTATCGGCATGTTCGATTATGATCAGGGTATGTGGACGGTCTTTCAAGTCTATTACAGAAATCCAGAAGGCGATTCAATGCTCGGGTCGCATATCGATCTTGAATTATCATTGATTGGACAAACCATTCTCACGGGTCAATCCACGGTTGTTTCAGACTTGGATGAAACCATCATGAGAATCAGTCCGGGTG
>SXZI01000072.1 GCA_005788035.1 Bacteroidota bacterium | reverse complement strand
TGTTTCCGGGAATGCCGGAGAGAAATGTATAGGTGGGTACAAGATGCACGGGATCAAATTCCATTGAAGCATTCAGTAATTCTTTGCGATTGAGTGCATAACTCTTGAGTGAAGATTGATGCGTAGTGACGATGAACATCGCTTTATGCTCTATGCAATGATCGAGTATGGCGGAGGCCAATGCGCTTCCCTCTTGTGGATCGGTGCCTGAACATATTTCATCTATCAGAATCAGCGATGTATCATCAGCATGATCTACGATGTCTTTGAGCCTCATCACTTGTGAAGAAAATGTACTCAAATTATGTTCGATGGATTGATGATCACCGATAGCGCAGAAGAGAGATTTCGGACTTGTACGGCATTCACCAAGTGGAAATATTCCAGACAATGCCATTGCAATATTGAGTCCGATGCTTTTCAGTGCAACTGTCTTCCCGCCTGCATTCGGTCCGGAAATGAGATGTCCCAAAATGCCAGATCCAAATTCAATCGACAAAGGGATAGGTTTTTTTCCTTGCCTCGCATAAAGCAAAGGATGATAGACATGCCGCAATTCAATTGAAGATTCTTTTGATATAACCGGCTTCATGCCATTCATGTCGAGTGCATAGCGTGCTTTAGCAAAAAGGGCATCAAAATGTCCCAAGACATCGGTTGATCCCAAGATCAAAGCGGCTTCCGATGCTATCTCTGCTGTCAGCATCGTGAGTATGCGAATCATCTCTCTGCGTTCTTCACCAAGAAGCAGAGATAATTGATTATTCATCTCAACGATTTCAGATGGCTCCACAAATACGGTTGCTCCGGTATTGGAAACACCGTGAATGATACCCGGCATGGTTCGTTTTTCTGATGCACGCATCGGCAATACGAATCGACCTTCCCTTTGTGTGATGAATTCATCTGTTACCAAGTCTTCGGCTGATACTTTTGACAATAACTTGTTCAACCTGGAACGCAATCGTGAGGACGTTTCAACAATTTCTCTTCTTATATGAGACAATTCCTTACTTGCAGTATCTCGAATTGCTCCCGTATCATCGATTGCATCAGTGATGTGTTTTTCAAGGAATCGATTTTCATAAAAACCTTCGCCAAAAGTTGCCAATACAGGAGAGGTTTCAGCTTTGTTTTTAAAATATGATGAAAGTAGTCTGCATGCCCTCATTGCTTCACAAACATCGAGTAATTCAGAGGCATTCAAAAAACTACCCGCTATCATTGACTTATGGACAGCATTGCGAATATCCGAAATACCTTCTGTTGGCAGAACCTCACCCTTGACCAACAAATCCCGTAATTCACCGATGCGATCATGTTCAAGCTTCAGCCAAGCGATATCATCGGATGGACGAGCATGCAAAATGAGTTCTTTGCCTAGTTCAGACAAAGCGGATTGCGCAATCAATTGCAGGACAATCGGGAATTCAAGCTCCCTTAATGAATCCTCCATCAATCGATGTTTGGCTTGTTGTGTGGACAAAGAATCACTCATTGAATAGGAATTGAGATGAGACCGAAAAAAACAGCGTATTTTTGTCAAAATTACGGATTTGACCGCATTCAAGGGTCACAGGAACCGCTACTTAACATGCTTTGTTGGCATAACATTCCATAATCACTGAAATATCTCCGAGATGAGTCGCAACAATATAAAGAAATCAGAACCGGACATATCAACCGATATACCTGAAGAACTCACGCATATCGCAATACGAGGCGCAAGAGAGCATAATTTGCGCAATGTGTCATGTGATATCCCGCGTGATGAATTGGTGGTTATTACGGGCATTTCCGGTTCAGGAAAATCATCTCTTGCATTTGACACCATCTACGCGGAAGGACAAAGGCGATATGTGGAATGCCTCTCGGCTTATGCCAGACAATTCTTGGGCATGATGAAAAAGCCGGATATCGACAGCATCGAAGGATTGTCTCCTGCCATTTCGATTGAACAAAAATCCATTGGCAATAGCCCGAGATCAACAGTTGGAACTGTCACCGAAGTCTATGACTATCTTCGTTTGCTCTTTGCAAAGATTGGCATTCAACATTGCGTGGAATGTGATATCCCGGTTCACAAACAAACCACTGAACAATTGGTGAATATGCTGCTCACAAAACCTGAGGGTATGCGCATCATGATTTTGGCCCCTGTTGTGAAGGGTCGGAAGGGGCATTATAAAGAACTATTCGAGCAATTCAGAAAGCAAGGATATACTCGTGTTCGCATAGATGGTGACATCACCGACATTACTGAGGGAATGCAGGTATCAAGATATCAGACACATTCGATTGAACTCATGATTGATCGCCTAATGATATCCGCTGATGCCGAGTCACGATTGACGGAGTCTTTGGAAATCGCTCTCAAATTGGGCGAATCGGTTGTGATGATTCTCTCTGAAGAAAAGTCCGGACAATGGAAAGAATCACTGTATTCAACCCTAAATACATGTCCTCAATGCGGGGCCGGATATGATACACTTGCACCGAATGCATTTTCCTTCAACTCGCCATTTGGAGCATGTGAAGATTGCGAAGGGTTAGGCATTGTGAGTGATTTTTCAGAAGATCTTCTCATACCCAATCCAAAACTCTCTCTTGCCGAAGGTGCAATCGGTCCTTTGGGAAAGAAGCGCAAAACACAATTATGGGATCAGATCATACAATTATCGAAGCAATTACGATTTGACCTTACCTTGCCATATGAGGAATTACCTGATAATATTCGCAAGATTATCTTACATGGAAGTCGAGACACCGTAAAGATACAAGTACCGGGAACACGATCCATGTTCACCGCACAGGTGAGGTTTTCAGGCATCATTCCTCATTTTCGTGAAGTCTATCATCAAAGTTCCTCTTCAGATGTTCGGCAGAAAATGGAACAAGTGATGAGTGATGTTGAATGTGATACATGTTGCGGAGGTAGACTAAAGAACACCTCGCTTGCAGTGAAAATTGATGGAAGAACAATTTCATCCATCACAAAACTTGATATCACGCAAGGGATCGCCTATATGCAATCTCTCGCAAAGAAATTGTCCAAAAGAGAATTGATGATTGCTTCCGTGATCTTAAAGGAAATCATCTCAAGAATGGAATTTTTGCTCAATGTCGGCTTGGATTATCTCTCGCTTGATCGTTCTGCTAGAACGCTTTCGGGTGGTGAATCTCAGCGCATTCGACTTGCCTCTCAAATAGGATCGCAATTGGTTGGCGTGACATATGTATTGGATGAGCCAAGCATAGGCCTCCATCAACATGACAATGGAAAATTGATTCAATCGCTCAAGCAACTTCGTGATCTTGGAAATACGGTGCTGATTGTTGAACATGATCGAGAAATGATCGAACAAGCGGATCATTTGATTGATATCGGCCCGGGTGCCGGCGTTCATGGTGGAACAATTGTCTATGAAGGTTCACCAGATGACATCAATGTATACACCAAAAAGAAAACACTGAAATTTCCTGATTCAACGACTGCGCGATATCTTTCTGGTGAAGATGACATTGAATTACCTGATCAAAGAAGAATCGGTAATGGACAAACTCTCACATTGAAAAAAGCAACCGGTCATAATTTGAAAGGCATTGATGTATCCATACCTCTGGGAACATGGACATGCATTACAGGAATGAGTGGAAGCGGTAAGTCGACATTGATGAATGACACGCTCTACCCAATTCTTTCCAGACATTTCCATCATGCATTGATATCACCACTACCCTATGGCTCAATAGAGGGTTTGGAGCATATTGACAAAGTGATCGAAATCGATCAAGCACCGATCGGGCGTACACCACGAAGCAATCCGGTGACATATACCGGCGTTTTCACGCAGATTCGTGATTTCTTTACGCAACTCCCAGAATCTAAAGTACGAGGATATAAACAAGGTCGATTTTCATTCAATGTTCCTGGTGGTCGCTGCGAAGAATGCGAAGGGGCAGGGATGAAGAAAATTGAGATGAATTATTTGCCGGATGTGTATGTGAATTGCGATATGTGTGGCGGAAAGCGTTACAATAATGAAACCTTGCAAGTGAAGTATAAAGGGAAAACAATCGCTGATGTTCTCTCCATGACCATTGAAGAATCTCTCGATTTTTTCAGCGAGCTTTCTTCCATCAAACGAAAATTGCAAACCCTGCATGATGTGGGATTAGGATATATCACATTGGGTCAGCAAGCACCCACACTATCGGGAGGTGAAGCGCAACGCGTTAAACTTGCCACGGAACTTGCCAAAGTTTCAACCGGTAAAACATTATATCTTCTCGATGAACCAACAACAGGTTTGCATTTTCAGGATATCACGCATCTTGTTCGCATCATCAATAAATTGGTAGAAAAAGGAAATACCGTGATTGTTATCGAACATAATCTCGACATGGTGAAATGTGCGGATTGGGTGATAGATCTTGGTCCTTATGGTGGATCGGGCGGAGGAGAAATCGTTGCGGAAGGAACTCCCGAGACAATTGCCAAACACAAAAAGAGCATCACGGGGAAATATCTCAAAAAAGAGTTGGAGCGGAGTTTACTCATTCAACAAAAAAGGATATCTCATAACTGAGATATCCTTTGCATGACTTCTTGAATGTCAATCACACATCGAGATTCTTCACATACTGCGCATTCTTCTCGATGAATTCTCTTCTGGGCTCTACTTTGTCACCCATCAATGTATCGAATACCAAAGCAGCTTCCGCAGCATTCTCAATGCTGACTTGAAGAAGTGTACGAGTATCAGGATTCATGGTTGTTGACCACAATTGATCAGGATTCATTTCTCCAAGCCCCTTGAATCGTTGAATATTGATACCATCAGCAGTGGTACTTTCAACTGTTTCAGGATTGACATCATCTGCTCCCGTTTTGTCTTTTCTAATGCGCTTGATGATTTCATCACGCTCTTGATCATTGTACGCATAATATTCCTGCTTGCCTTTCTTCACCTTGTAGAGTGGTGGCTGAGCGATGAACAATCTTCCGGAATTGATCAGATCACGCATATTGAGGAAGAAGAATGTCAAGAGCAATGTTCGAATATGTGAACCATCCACATCGGCATCGGCCATGAGAATGATCTTTCCGTAACGACTTTTCTCAGCATCGAAATCTTCTCCGAAACCTGCACCAAGAGCGGCAATGATTGTGCGAATCTCTTCATTGTCCAAAATCTTATTGATGCGTGCTCTATGCGTATTCAAAATCTTACCACGTAGCGGTAGAATGGCTTGGAAGCGACGATCTCTTCCCTGCTTTGCCGAACCACCCGCAGAATCACCCTCGACGAGGTAGATTTCTGTGTCTTCGGCTGTGCGAAGAGAACAATCAGCAAGTTTTCCGGGAAGTGCTGAACTCTCGAGCGCATTTTGTCTGCGAACAAGTTCACGAGATTTTTTTGCAGCCATTCTTGCTTCTGCGGCAAGCGTTGCTTTTTCGATGATTTTCTTGGCAAGTTTGGGATTTGCATCAAGAAACACTGAAAGGCTTTCATTCACTACTTGCCGAACAATACCTTCAACATCTCCATTACCCAATTTGGTTTTGGTTTGTCCTTCAAATTGAGGTTCGGCAACTTTTACGCTGATGATCGCAGTCAAACCTTCACGAAAATCTTCGCCGGTAAGCGCGGCTTTTGTGAGATTGTTTGATGTTGCATAGGAATTGATTGTACGCGTGAGTGCAGAACGGAATCCTGAAACATGCGTACCGCCTTCAACTGTATTGATATTGTTGACATAGGATAGCAATGTTTCACTGTATGAATCATTGTATTCGAAACAGACATCTACGATTGTATCTGCTCCGACATCACTTTTTCCTGAACCTGAAATTGAAACGGTTTCAGTCAAAGCAGTGAGATGCGAATCAACGTGGCGAACGAATTCTGAAAGTCCGCCGGGATAATGATATTCTTCTGTTGTTGCATTTGCTTCATCAACAAGAACCAAACTCACTTCGGGATTCAAAAATGCCAATTCACGCAAACGCTCAGCAACACGTGAAGCACGGAATTCAACGGTTTTGAAGATGGTATCATCAGGATAGAAGCGAATCATCGTTCCGGTCTCTTTCGCTTTGCCGATTTCTTCAACACTGCCTACCGGATTTCCTCTCGAATATTCTTGGCGATAAATCTTTCCATCTCTCTTGATGGTGGCTTCAAGTTTGGTGGAAAGTGCATTCACGCAGGAAACACCAACGCCATGCAAACCACCGGATACTTTATAGCTTCCTTTATCGAATTTCCCACCAGCATGTAATGTGCAGAGCACAACTTCCAATGTGGAAATTTTCTTGACGGGATGGGGTCCGGTCGGGATACCACGTCCATCATCCTGAACGGAACAAGATCCATCACTATGAAGAGTTACGATGATCTTCTTGCAAAATCCTGCAAGTGCTTCATCGATTGAATTATCAACCACTTCCTGAATCAAGTGGTGTAATCCACGATCTCCGATATCCCCGATATACATCGCCGGTCTCATTCGAACAGCTTCAAGCCCTTCGAGCACCTTGATGCTATCTTCTGAGTATTGTTTTCCTTTGCTTTTTAGATTCTGTTCGTCTTGTGATTCTGCCATTGTACTTGGTAGT
>SXZI01000071.1 GCA_005788035.1 Bacteroidota bacterium | reverse complement strand
TTGTAAAACCAATAGGTTGATTCTGAACTGTTAAAACACTCGGATTTGCAGTGAGTAAAGCCCTTTTGCCACTTCCTTGAATTGTGATCACATCTATCGTATCGCAAAGTGGATGATGTACTTCAATAGTGACATTGTCATTCTGAATAGTTGCAACATCATATTGAACAATATACATAGCACTGTCATTTGGTAGAGTGAATGATTGTGTTTTGATTAATGTCCAGCTCACACTGCCAATTAATCTAATGCTATCCGCCGGAATGATAGAAGGTGTACGATTTATGATGAACAAGGTGTCTCGGACAGTTGTCCCAATGCAACCTATCGGCATGGTAAATGTTCGTTGATATGAAGATGAATCAAAGTGACGATAAGCAAGTTCAAACACTTCTTTTTTTGCCCTTATGTGAATAGTCCAAGTGGTATCATTGCGAGCATTGCTGAAAATGACAAGGCTATCATCATACAAATTAGGTTGCCCATTTGAGTTAAAAGAGACAGTTATATCAATACTATCACCACTTCTGACAATTATTGGGAACAAAGTAGGTTTTGCTATTGCGAATCCTTGAGTTATTCCTTTGAATTTCATTGAATCAATTGTCAATGCACCTGATCCAGTATTTCGAATCAGAATATTCTGCGAAATGGTGTCACCTTTACAAATGACTGATTGTAAGATCTGTACATTCGTATCACTTGCAATAATGGGGAAGGTGGGAATATGTAATATGTTGCCTGCGGATTGAGATATAATAGCAATAGGTTCATGTAAATATTCATTTATGGTTGTAAAACGAGAATTGGATTGGACTGCCATCAGGTAATACAATGAATCCGGAAATGTATTGACATCATCGAAAGGGATATTCAATAATCCATTAGTTGTTGGGATTTGTATCAAATCATATTGCCGCCATATACCTGTATTGGATTTCATAAAGAAACGAACCGAATCCCCACTGGAAAAACCCAATTGAAAACCGGGATTTCTTTTTATCTGAGAAGCATATTCAATCGTAACACCACGATAACTCTCTTGTCCATTTTGATTTGCAATCGGAAATGCATTCGGGTTACCTTGAGGAAAAATCGGTGCTTCAAATCTAAACCGGCCTTCGCCTCCATACGTATTACCTAATCCGCCAGAAGTAACGCCATTCATAGAACTGATTGATGAACGAGCTCCACATCCAATAAAGCCACCGGAACCACCACCACCATAAGGGTCATTATCTTCGCCACTTGCACCTTTGGCTTCAATGATGATATTGGTTATGGAATTTGCATGGAAAGAAATGGCACCGCCTCCACCTCCACCATAGCCTGAACATGTAATTGATCCAAATCCTGCTCTTGGATTTCCTGTTGCACCTCCACTTCCCCCGGCAATTGGAACAACGGCTCTATTGCCATGCGATTTCCCACCATTGATTCCATCTGATGAAGCTCCATCAGTTCGAAAGCCGCCTCCTCCTCCAAATAAACGATCTGTTGGGGATGTTCCGCCACCATAAGAGCCATTAACTGCACCAGTACTTCCAAATGAGCCAGAACCGGACATTCCATAAGGATGACCTGTTCCTCCGCCCCCTCCTTCAAATGCTCTGCATTCACCACCCCTGACTCCTGTGATGGAATTTCCTGAAATATTGTCATTTGGATTTGGACTTCCGGAACTTATGCCACGCACACCATAATAATCTCTCGTGAACGGAACTCCGGAACCATTTCTACCACTGGGAGCACCACCGGTATAGCCATTTCCCGCACTTGATGTTGGATTTGTGATGTCACAGAATGGTCCTGCTCCTCCTCCTCCTCCGGGACCACCATTTTGCTTATTTGCATTTACGGATATCACCCCACCATTTCCCTGTACATTTCCTTTTACGATTAGTGTAAATGGAAGGTAGCCCTGATTCCCAATGACATAAGGATCGCAATCATTTGTGCTAACTTCAAATTTACCATTCAAAGGGAGTATCATTGAATCAATGATCATTGCTCCTCTTCGTGATCGTTTTCCCCATGTGCCTTCACCAAATATGCCGGTTTGTGAATTGCTTACACGGTTTCCAAATGTGAATGGTTGAACAATATATATCGTATCAATTGAAGATTGTATGCCATTAACCATTACGCATATTGGAATACGAAAATTATTATTTAGCAATGACCAATCAGTTGAATTCGGATTGGGTCCGCCTGCAGATCTTGGGTTAACAAATGCCTGAATGCTAATTACCCGTCCTTCCCAACTAATAATGAAAGGTGAAAAGATGACGGAGCTTGAATCTGAATCCCGAAGAGTTTTTACTCGTATTGCATCACCAGGGTTGTTGAGGTACAACCCATCCGGCCCAAATGATCCTTTATTTGCTGCCGGTGCCAAGATTTCCATAGCAGTGTTCAAACCAGGTGCACATACATCAGGTATGATTGCAGAAATACTCGGTTGAGCAAAGACTGTCACAGTAGGGAGAATTGCTAGGAGGATATAAAATGTCAGGTATAGTATTCGAATTGACATAAATTTCTCGTTAATGGAATGAATGTTCAATCATGCTACACAATACTCTGAATAAGAAAATCTTACTCCTGATTTTTTGCATTGATTCCCAATTGATCAATGCGATAGCGCAGCTTTGCCCTTGAAACGCCGAGAATTTTTGCGGCCTTTATCTGATTTCCACCGGTAATGGAAAGCGTTTGTAAAATAAGATCTTTCACCACATTGTTCATGAGAACACCATCTTGGTGAATTTGCAAGAAATGCTGACCTTCGGATAAATCTTTGTGCTTTTGTGATTGCGAAGATACACGTAAAAATGAAAGTGAGTCTTTCGAAATTGTATCGTCTGATTCCAAAAGAATGATACGCTCAATCACATTCCGAAGTTCTCGAATATTTCCTTTCCATGGATGATGTTGTAATATCTCTGCTGCTTCAGGAGAAAAACCCGATACAGCCTTGCTGAATTTTTTATTGAATTCTGTAACGAATACGCTTGCAAGGGGAAGTATATCTTCTTGTCTTTCTCGTAATGGAGGTAAGTGAATTGTTGCAACATTTAATCGATAAAAAAGATCTTCTCTGAATTTCCCTTCTTCAACCAATTGTTCAAGATCGCGATTGGTGGCTGCTACAATACGAACATCAACCTCCACTTCTTTGGTACCACCCAATCTGTAGAATGTTCGTTCTTGCAGGACTCGCAATAATTTAACCTGCATCTCCAAACTTAGTTCTCCAACTTCGTCAAGCAAAATTGTCCCTTTGTCTGCTTGTTCAAATCTACCAGGTTTTACTTTTTCAGTTGCTCCGGTGAAAGCACCCTTTTCATAACCAAAAAATTCATTTTCAGCAAGTTCTCTTGGTATAGCTCCACAATTAATCGTTATAAATGGTTGTCTGGAACGACCACTTCCTGAATGGATAAATCTAGCCATCAATTCTTTGCCCGTACCTGATTCACCAAGAATCAATGCAGTAGTATCTTCAGCTTTTGCAACAATCTGAGCTATCTGTACTGCTTTTCTAATAGCGGGTGAAGTACCTAAAATCTCTGTGGAATCATCCATGAAGAGATTGGCTTCCAATTCTTTGACTTTTTTCCGCAAAGCACTATTGATCAATGCTCGATCGACGGTTACTTCCAATTGATCTTTATCAAAAGGTTTGATGATGAAATCATCAGCACCGATTCGCATTGCTCGAACAGCAAGCTTGATATCAGAAAATCCGGTGATCAAAATGATGGGAAAGGCCATACCCGCAGAACGGATTGCATCCACAATTTCCAAACCATTCACAGGGCCGAGAAAGATGTCCAGGAGGAGAAGGTCAGGCTCAGATTGCCTGAATGAATCCATGGCATCTTCCACAGATTCAAAACAAGACACTCCGGCGTATTTGTCTTCCAATGCTTCGGAAATCAGGGAAGTCAAAGCCGGGTCCATTTCAAGGACGGCAATTTTATATGCCTGAACTGACATTAAAAACTTCTAACAAAGTAAATAAAGGTGTACATCACCCGAATTGTTGTATTCGGTGCTGCAGTGATGTTCGGCGAATATAGATAATTATTGATCAATATTCTACAGTTCTGGCGAATTATCGCCAATGATCTAATAGATGCTTACTATTCCGCGAATGGCTACCCCTGAGGATGTTCGCAGAATATACCCATATATCCCGATGGGGAGTATTTTGGCATAAGACTGTACATTCTTGAAGTATTCACCATTGATTGAGTAGAGGTCTAGCTCAGCACCATCAAATGTATCATCAATGAAAAATGAACGAGTAGTTGGGTTCCAAAGTATAGGATCGTTAGCAGTGGATTCCTCTAACACTTGTGTGGTATTGCCAATATTAAAGACCAAAGTCTTTGAAATTCTATCCGAGGGGTCATCTTCATTGAAAAAATCAAAAGTAAGAGTAGAAGTGCCAGCTTTGGGTTCATTAAACACTGCATAATGATCCACATAAGCAGTAAATGCATTGGTGTCTTGCCCAGGACGAAGTGTTAAAGGTTTACCACCGGCAATATTCCTTGCATCCACAACTCCGAATGAATAGCATTGCTCCCAGCAAAAATAAGCTCTATGTGCAGGAAACATTTTGGAGGTATCCATTGTGACCCAAACTCGCACTGGAGAAGACCCTATGTTTTTTACATGCAGATTGATTTTTGCAACCTCTGCATCGAGGTCAAAATTTACAGGCCCGGAAGGGAATTTGGTGAATTCTAAACTTTGAGCAATCAGGCTTGTAGGAAAAGGGCTTATCATTAGCCCGAGCATGAGAATGGCATATGTGAAAAATCT
>SXZI01000070.1 GCA_005788035.1 Bacteroidota bacterium | reverse complement strand
CAATGGGATGGAATTGATGATACTGGTGCAGCTTTGGAAAATGGAACTTTCACATATGTTGTAAGCCAAGATAATGTAGCAATTTCAAATGGTACATTCTTGATAAGATAGAGATTCAATCCATTTGCAATAAATATGTTTGCATTGCCCCTCTATTTTTTAACATTGTCTCACCCATAGAGACTGAGGCGGGTTGTTCACCCATTTGTTTTGTCAGACTTTCCAAGAAGTCATTACTTATATGAATTGAATTTGGCTTCCCCGTACTTTCCAATCTACTAGCTATATTGACAGCATCACCCCATAAGTCATAAGCAAATTTTTGTAAACCTATCACACCTGCTATTACCGGTCCCGAGTGAATCCCTATTCTAATTTCTATATGCTTACCATTAAAGGTAAATTCTTTAGAAGCCTTTACAATGTCTTTTGCAAAGTTTGCCATACGCAAGGCATGATCATCAACCTTTTTCGGAATACCACATACTGCCATATATGCATCGCCTATTGTCTTAATCTTTTCTATTCCATGCTTTAAAGCCAAAGTATCGTATATAGAAAAATATTCATCCAATTCTGATAAAAGATCGACCGGACTGCAGTGTTTAGCTATAGCTGTAAATCCTATGATATCTGAAAAAAATATACTGACTGATTCTTCTTCATCGGCGATACGATTTTCACCCTTCAACATGCGTTCAGCAATTTCATGTGGCAGTAGATTGGTTAGCAACTTTTTTTGTTCAACCGCTGCTGCCCGCTCAATCTGATGCATCTTTTCATACTCAGCCAATCTTCTATTTCTATCAATGGTTTCAGCTTGATTTCTAACGGTATTCCCTACAATTTCATCATTTAGTGAATGATACATATCATATGCTTTATATGCGTTTTCCCAACTGCATAGTTCAGCATACAAGCCAGACATTGATTTATAAATACGCATCATATCCATCTTTCTTTGTTCTTTCGATGCTGCTTCCATAGCCTTTTGCAAATAATCGAGCGCTTTCTCCTTCTTAGGATCTGCTTCTCCGTATTTTGAAAATAACAAACCAAGGCTGTGGAGAATGTTAATTCTTCGAGAGTATTGCTGTTTACTTGTAAAGAAATCCAATGCCTTTGAAAGATACTCGAATGCTTGCTCATATTCAGATCTTGCTATAAGTAGTTCACCAATCGATGTATAGCATGACATCATGTTTACTTCATCATCTTTATCACTAAATATCTTCAAAGCTAGGTTATAATGTATTTCCGCTTGTTCATAGTCTTTCATCATGAAATACGATGAGCCAAGATTTATATAGCAATGACCTACAAGACTTTCATTTCCAAGCTCATCATGTATTTTAACGGCTTGTTCAAAATATTCATTGGCATTTTCATAATATTCCAGTGCGAATTGTATACTCCCCATATTTATAAACAATGTGGCCATTGTGCTTTTACGATTTATCTTCATGCATATGTCAAGCCCTTTTTGATAGCTAGTCAATGCACTTGAAAAATCAGCCAATTCTTTGTACACATTACCTGCATTATTGTAAATCGACGATAAGCCGGCTTGATTATCTGCTTCAATATAGAATAGTTCACCCATTCTATACTGCTTCAATGAATCTTCATAATTCCCCAATTCGAATTTCATCATTCCTAAATAAACATGTGAGGTTCCAATATTTCCGGCATTGTTTGATTTTAAAAAGTGAAATAAGGAGTTTTCATATTCTTTCTCAGCTTTTTCATAATCCCCTTGTTGATAATACATACTGCCGAGCAAAATGTGGGCCTTGCCGGCAAGATCCGGAAATTTATCAGAATCTATTAATTCTGTAGCTTTATCAATGGACTGTTTCCCTTCTACAAACTCATATTGTGATATTTTCACTGTTGCAATTGATATGAGTGTTTTACAAAGTATTTCAGCTGATATTTCTGAATCATGATCTTCAATTATCACTTGCATTTGAGAAGCTATTCTCGCCATATTCTTACTATCTGCGAGTCTTTGATATGCTTCAAAATAAAATTGAAAACATTGCATTCGCCAATCAAGATTGTCTTTGTTCCATTGAGTAGTGTTTAATAATTCAGAAACTTCATCAGCCAATTGTGTAAATCTATATTCGGCTAGAAGTTGCTTGAAATGAAATTCTAATTCTTGGTTGGTCATTGAAATATCCAATTTGATGTAGTAATTGTATAATTCACATCCTCATGTCAGTAGTCGCCACAGCAACTATTTTCCCGTTCTTCTTGATTGGGATTGAGAGCGTTTTCATCCAAATTTCGCCACCGCCGGCATCAAAGTATGGAGCGCTCCAGACTTCACTTCCAGATTGTAATGGCTTTGTCAGCCACTCCTGTGTATCAATTGCATAACCTGGATCTTTCGCCAAATCTTTATAGATGAGTGTTGTGGCTCCGCGATACCAGTATGGGCTTGTGACTGCCTTCCTATTTGAGTCAAGAATACAAACAGTGGAACCAAAGAAGGTGTCATCATTTCTTTGTAGATACTCTTTGATCTTTATCGAGACCTCTGAACTATCCAAAGATGATGCAGACAATGAATCACATAAGCCTCGCAGAGCTTTTTCTATAGTTTGCTCAGTGGAAAGAGGTTGAACTGTTGATTCACAGCCACTGATAAAACACATTGATATGAGTAGAAAGAATGCTGCCAATATTGTTTTGCATTGAATCATGATAAAACTCCTAGTACGGATATTGAATGGAATTCGAAAAGCAATATGGTATTCAGTGGACTCCTTCAAAACTACACACAATTCTCAATCATTCATATTCCAAGTTGTAAACGCTTATCTCTTCCCTCTCCGTGCAGGCCTTTTAGCTGCATTTCTACCAGATGATTTCCCTGTTCGAAATGTGCTCACATGATTTCCTGCATTTTTCTTGGTTGAAGAAGATTTCTTGGTTTTCGATGGTATTGAGGACTTCTTATCTGTTGCTGAAGATTTCTCAAGCATTGAATACAGCATCTTCATTTCATTTTCTGTCAAGTCTCTCCAATCGCCAATCGGTAATCCTTTCAAGCCGATATTCATGATACGGATTCTTTCAAGCTTTATGACTTCATAACCAAAGTGCTCGCACATTCTTCGTATTTGTCTATTCAATCCTTGGATGAGTATAATACGGAATGTGGTGGGTGTGATAAGTTCAATCTTACATTTTTTGGTCATGATTCCCAGCATTGGCACTCCACCGGCCATGGAGTCAATCACGGCTTGAGTAAGAGGTTTATTGACGGTCACAACATATTCTTTTTCGTGATTATTCCCTGCACGTAAAATCTTGTTGACCAAATCTCCATTATTTGTCAGAAAGATCAGT
>SXZI01000012.1 GCA_005788035.1 Bacteroidota bacterium | reverse complement strand
CACAGCTCAAGCATTGCTTGCAAATATCTCCGCAATGTACGCTGTGTACCATGGGCCGGAAGGTCTGAAGGCTATTGCGCATCGCGTTCATGCTATGACTGCTCTGTTGGCACATGCACTACAGTCTATGGGCTATGTATTGCAATCTGAAAGATTTTTCGATACGCTGACAGTATCCATGAATGAAGATGAACTCAAGCGATTCATGAGTGCATGTTCAGATGTAAATGTCAATATCAAACAATCCGGAATTGGTATTTCTTGCGATGAAACAACAACCATACAAGACATTCAACAATTAGTTGACATCGCAGCGAAAGCAAAGCAATGCACTTCACCTTCGATAGATGCATGGTCATCAGGCGATTTGGATGCAATTCCTCAATCACTCAAGAGAACATCATCATATCTCACACATCCTGTGTTCAATAAATATCACTCTGAGCATGATTTGCTCAGATACATGAAATCTCTGGAAAACAAAGATCTTTCCATGGTGCATTCAATGATACCTCTGGGGTCATGCACGATGAAACTCAATGCCACAACCGAGATGATTCCTGTGACATGGGCAGAATTTGGCGACATGCACCCATTTGCACCTATAGATCAAGCAAAAGGATATGCAGAAATATTTTCTACACTTGAGCAATGGCTTTGTGAAATCACCGGATTCGATGCAATGTCATTGCAACCTAATGCCGGAGCACAAGGTGAATATGCAGGCCTGATGGTAATACGCGCTTATCATAAAAGTCGCGGGGATCATCATCGCAATATTGCTCTCATTCCATCATCTGCTCATGGAACAAATCCGGCGAGCGCAGTGATGGCCGGCATGAAAGTGATTGTTGTTAAATGCGATGAGAATGGCAATATCGATCTTGCCGATTTGAAAGAAAAAGCCACCGCGCATAAAGATCATCTAGCTGCATTGATGGTGACATATCCATCAACACATGGAGTATTTGAAGAGGCCATCAAAGAAATTTGTGACATTGTCCATGAATATGGTGGACAAGTCTATATGGATGGTGCAAATATGAATGCTCAAGTTGGTTTGACTTCTCCAAAGAATATTGGTGCAGATGTTTGCCATTTGAACCTACATAAAACATTCTGCATCCCACATGGTGGTGGCGGACCCGGTATGGGCCCAATCGGAGTGAGGGCTCATCTTGCTCCATTCCTACCGGGACATTCATTGATTAAAACAGGTGGAGAACATGCAATCACTGCAGTCTCAGCAGCACCATGGGGCAGCGCTTCCATTCTGCTTATCTCTTGGGCCTATATTGCCATGATGGGTGGGAAAGGCTTAACGCAGGCAACCAAAATTGCAATCCTGAATGCAAATTACATCAAAGCACGATTGGCCGACAATTATCCAACGCTGTATGTTGGATCAAAAGGTAATGTTGCTCATGAAATGATCATCGACATGCGTCAATTCAAACAAAGTGCAAACATTGAAGTGGAAGATATCGCCAAGCGCTTGATGGATTATGGATTTCATGCCCCAACCGTTTCATTCCCTGTTCCGGGTACAATGATGATTGAACCAACGGAGAGTGAGCCGCTTGCGGAATTGGATAGATTCTGTGATGCCATGATAGCGATTCGAAAAGAAATTGCAGAAATCGAACAAGGTAGTATGCCAAAAGACAATAATCTCTTGAAAAATGCACCTCACACAGCGCATGTGATCATGCAGGATTCTTGGGACAAACCATATTCACGATTACAGGCAGCATATCCACTTCCATTTGTTCGTGATAGAAAATTCTGGCCGAGCATCGGTCGAGTAAATAATACCCACGGTGATAGAACATTAATTTGTTCATGTCCTCCCATGGAAGCATATGAACAAGCGGAAGCTTGAACAATCCGAGGCATCATTCAATGGGATTAAAAGGTAGGCTCATACTCATCTCCGGCTTCGCAATGACAATCATCTTTGCAGGAAGCAAGGCATTGATTTCAACAATGGCCGGCGAATTACCTTCCCTGCGGAGCATGGCTTTGGTGATATTATCTGGTATTCATTTTTTTCTATTGGATGTCAAGAAGTATCACAATGTTCGATTCAGTTATGGATTCCTCTTGTCCGCACCTGCCGGCCTGGCACTTGTATTTTTTCCATATAACACTCTGGATCTCGAACATCTGATGCTATTGGCATTCAATATCGCCCTCTTTCATGTTGGGATATTGATCATGTTTTCAAAACATGTGACGGAATATCTTCGAGGCACTTCCAATGTGGAGATGGAACAAGAATGAAAGCTGTTTTGCTGGCTTCGAAAGATTCTCCAATTATTGTGGATGAAATTCGCCCACCGAGTCATGGTCATGATGAAGTATTGATCGCAGTACAAGCAAGCGCCTTGAATCATCGTGATGTTTGGATCAGCAAAGGCATGTATGCGAAAATCCAATATCCTGTCATTCCAGGTTCCGATGGAGCAGGCATAGTGATATCTTCTGCCTCGAAACATATGCCGGTTGGAAGCAGGGTACTCATTAATCCTAATATTAATTGGGGAGAAAATGCTGCAATACAATCATCACAGTATGAGATTTTGGGCATGCCATCACAAGGCACCATGGCGGAGATGATTTCCGTTCCGGCTCATAGAGTACATCCAATACCTGAACATCTCACATTCGAACAAGCTGCGGCTTTGCCTCTTGCCGGTCTTACCGCATATCGCGCTATCTTCACCAAAGGACTGATTCAATCCGGTAATACAGTACTCATAACCGGTATTGGTGGTGGGGTGGCATTGATGGCCATGCAATTTGCATTGGCGGCCGGAGCGAAAGTATATGTCACATCCGGAACTCAAGAAAAAATCGATAAAGCAATTGAACTTGGAGCTTCTGGCGGAGCACTCTATACAGATCCCAATTGGGTGAAGAATGTGCTAGCTGAAATTCCTAATGGTATTGATTGCATCATAGACTCAGCGGGTGGACCACAATGGAGCGCTCTTACAAGTCTAATCTCTACGGGTGGTAGATTGGTGTTTTATGGAGCAACTTTAGGGAATGTCCCTGACCTATCGCTACAGCGTTTGTTTTGGAAACAAATTACAATTTGCGGAAGTACCATGGGAAGCGATGCAGAATTTGAAATGATGCTTCATTTTTGCGAACATCATCGCATAGTTCCGGTGATTGATAGCATGTTTTTACTTGATGATGCGAAACTTGCTTTCGAGCATATGGAAAAAGGACAGCAATTTGGGAAAATCGTTTTGCATCATGGACAACAAGCATCATGATGGATGATACACTGCGGACAATGCCCATTGGATCAAAAGCTATTCTCACTTCACTTGAAGGAGATTCAGATTTCATTCGCCGGCTCAATGAACTAGGCTTTCTCCCCGGAACAACTTTCACCTTACTTAGAAGAGCACCATTCGGCGGTCCAATCGAAATAGGGTTTGGTCAAACCCGTATAGCATTTAGGCCGGACTCATCAGTACGCATTCATATTCATCAATTCACATAAATGTCCCATCAAGATTCCTCATATATCGCATTTGTTGGCACACCAAATTCCGGCAAAACAACACTGTTCAATGTCTTGACAGGCATGAGAAAAAAAGTTGGGAATTTCCCCGGCATAACAATTGAACCATCTCTCGGTTTTGTAGTAAATGATCAACAACGCATCGCAATCATCGATTTGCCCGGGACATATAGCCTACTTCCCACATCACTTGATGAGGAATTGACTGTTTCAGTATTGCATAATGAACTCTCATCGATTCCAAAACCGAGTGCTATAGTATTCGTGATGGATGCAACAAATTTCGATAAGAGCTTATACCTTTATTCTCAAGTTGCTGAGTTGGGATTGAATATGATCATCGCCCTCACGATGGTGGATGGCGTGAAGGCACGTTCTGGCGTGATTGATGACATTGCGCTCGAGAGATTGACCGGATTGACCGTAATTCCTATCGTCGGACATAAAGGAATAGGCGTTGAATCCCTGAAAGAAGCAATCACAAATGAACATGCATGGCACAAGCCAAATATGCCTCCCGCATTCGAAGAGATTCGTGATCGTGTACATTGGGTGAAAACTATTTCCGATACAATCATACGAATGAAAGAAGGAGACAGATTGACGCAACGATTGGACGCGATTCTGTTGCATCCAATTGGAGGTATCATTTCATTTCTGTGCATCATGGCTGTGTTTTTTCAATCGATTTTTTCATGGGCCATTCCATTCATGGATCTCATTGAATCAGGATTCTCCTCATTGGAGCAAATTGTGTTGTCATCCATGGGGCCAGGAATTCTGAGTGATCTCATTGCACGTGGACTGATTGCAGGAGTGGGATCAGTAATCGTCTTTTTGCCACAAATCATCATATTGAATGTGTTTGTGGTAATCCTTGAAGATTGCGGATATCTTGCACGCGCAGCATTTTTGATTGATCGCCTTATGGGTGTGTTTGGATTGCAAGGTCGTTCATTCATACCATTGCTTGGATCGTATGCATGTGCAATCCCCGGAATTATGTCTGCACGTATCATTCCATCTCATCGTGATCGCATGACCACAATGCTCATCGCGCCGCTTATGACATGTTCAGCTAGACTCCCTGTATACACACTCATTATCAGTGCATTCATTCCTCCGATGATTGTGGGTGGATTCTTTTCTTTGCAAGCTGTGATATTGGCCGGTCTTTATGCCCTAGGCGCATTTACCGGTTTATTGGTGGCATTCATCATGAAAAAGTCATTGTTCAAAGGTGATGTTATTCCTTTTCTTATTGAATTTCCTCCGTATCGCATGCCATCATTGAAAAGTTTGAGTGTATCGGTTTCAGAGCGCGCATTGGATTTTCTAAAATCTGCCGGTACGGTGATTGTCACTTTATCTCTCATCTTGTGGTGTCTTTCAGCATTCCCCAGAATTGAGGACAATCCGCTTGCAACTTCTATTGAGCAACAACAAATGCAACTTGAACATTCCTATGCAGGAATGATTGGAAAAACTATCGCCCCGGTTTTCGAACCGCTGGGTTTTGACTGGAAATTGACTGTGGGTGTTTTGGGAAGTTTCGCCGCTCGAGAAGTGTTTGTTACCGTCATGGGGCAATTATATGGAACGGACACAACCGATTCCGATGCAACATTGCGTTCAACATTGCAGCAAACCATTCCTTTTGCTTCGGCTTTATCTGTTCTTGCATTTTATGTCTATGCCCTTCAATGCATATCCACTATGAGCATTCTAAAAAGAGAAACCGGCTCATGGAAATGGCCGGCTTTTGCTTTTGCTTATATGTTTGCATTGGCATATGCCTTTGCTTTTCTCGTTCACCTAGTTGCTTCCTGAACTACTTAGGAATCACGCTAATCACTACCGGGTCACTACTTTCTATCACGCTTGAATACAATTCAGTCAAATCTTCCTTGTTGATTGATCTATATCTATCCAAGATTGAAAATGCTCGCATTGGATCATCCCAAAAGAGCGTCTGATTGCACACCAAATCTGCCATTCCCGCATTTGTTTGAAGATGATATGCAAAACCGGTGGCTGCAGCATTGATAGCTTTTTCCAATTCATGATCATTCAAGGGTGTTGTTCGCATTCCTCGAATCTCAGTTTCCAATTCTTCAATCAATTGATCATGCGATATTCCAGGCTGAGAAGCAGTTGCAGAAAAAGTCAAAAGAGATGCATATTCTCTTTGATCTGCATAACAAAATGCACTTGAGGCAAGCTTTTTATCGCGAACGAGATTTGTGTACAGACGAGAACTTTTTCCATCACCAAATGCAGATGCCAAAACGTCAGCTTGAACCGACCTATCTGACTTAAATCCATCAAGATGATAACTCATGAATACAGCAGGTAAGGGGACTGCATCATGAACTATGTGCGAACCAGACTTTTTCATGGAGGATGAAAATTGATTGCGAAGAATGATACCATCCTTTTTGGGAATCGGTCCAAAATATTGTTCGACGGATTCAAACACTGATGATATATCCACATGTCCAGCAATCACCAAGCATGCATTATCAGGACGATAATATCTATCAAAAAACGATGCCACTTCATTCAATGTGGCCGATTCAATATGCGCACGGTTACCCAAAACTTCCCATTGATAGGAGCAGTCATCAGAAAAAGCAAGCTTCCCCTGTTCGATTCTCCATGTTCCATAAGGCTGATTCTCAACAGATTGTTTGATCTCTTCACTCACAACTTTTTGCTGAGTTTCAAGACCAATTTGGCCAACACCAAATTGTAGCATTCGGTCAGATTCTAGCCACAATACTAAGTCCAATTGATGCGCAGGAACAGTGGTATGATAAATTGTTTGATCATAAGATGTATATGCATTAAATGTTCCGCCTGCCTTCGAGCAAAGTGCATCAAATTCACCACGCTTCACATTTTTTGATCCATCAAACATCAAATGTTCAAAAAAGTGAGCAAAACCCTTATGAGAAAAACTATCATCTTTCGACCCTACTTTATATCCGACAGTGACATTCACAAGAGGTGCTTTCTCATTTGGAAGAATGATCACTCTAAGCCCATTTGATAAAGTCCGATCAATGATATGTGAATTCATCATCATAATACACCCATAAAAAAACCCGACATACAATTGCCGGGTTAATGTAAAACTCTCAAAAAGAAAATTCTGTCATTTGTCATTAAAGCCGATGCCATATCCAAGAAGAGAAACACAAACAGCAAGATGTACAATCAATATAGTTTTTTGCCAAATCGGTCTTGCTTTCCAAGTAACTGTTTGATCGAAAGGGTCGAATGCCAATGCAATACCAAAGGAGGCACCGGATTGTACATAATCCCTAATTACAAATGATTGATATAAACCAAGTAACAGAAAACCCAGATATAGATATTTTGAGAACTGACTCATATATTCAATCAACAGATTTTTTGCACGCCCGATAGGACTCGAACCTATTACCCACAGCTTAGAAGGCTGTTGCTCTATCCAGATGAGCTACGGGCGCATGCCATAAACGAATTACAAAAATAAGAGCAATCGCATAACCCTGCAAAGAAAATGTTGGGTGAGACTCCTAAATGGCCTATTTTTGCAGTGGGTCAAGCCCCTACGTTCACGACAGATCGAACCCCGCCAGGTCCGGAAGGAAGCAACGGTACATTTGCTCTGAAAGGTTGGTAAGCTTGACCTATTATTATTTTGGGAGGTTCATCCGTGCAAGAAATCTCAAATACAGAGTATGAATTACGCATCAAAGAAGCCTGCACTTATCTTCAAGGTTTCTTCAAAGAGCAACCAACCATTGCAATTATTCTGGGGACCGGTCTTGGAAAAGTTGCTGAAATGATTCACACCTTCCATGAAATTCCTTATCAAGACATACCACATTTTCCATTGTCAACAGTGGAATCCCATTCAGGCAAACTCTTATTTGGAACATTGGGCGGAAAGACGGTTCTCGCGATGAAGGGGCGCTTTCATTATTATGAGGGGTATGGTATGCGAGAAATTACATTCCCCATTCGTGTATTCAAATTCCTTGGCATTGAAAAGCTTTTTGTATCGAATGCATGTGGTGCTTTGAATCCTGACTATAAAGCCAGCGATATCATGATTATTGATGATCATATCAATTTGCTGGGGAATAATCCATTGATCGGACAAAATCTTTCAGCATTCGGTCCGCGATTTCCAGACATGAGCAGGCCATATGATTCTGCACTGATTGACCTCATATTCAAACAAGCCGAAGCATTGAATATCTCTCTTCATAAAGGTGTATACGTTGCAGTAAGTGGACCCAATCTAGAAACAAGGGCCGAATACAAGTTCCTTCGCATCATAGGAGGCGATGTAGTTGGGATGAGTACTGTTCCTGAAGTGATTGTTGCAAGACACATGAATATGCGTGTAGCAGGATTTTCCATTATCACTGATGAAGGATATCACGAAGATCTAGGCGTTGTGTCTTTGGAAGACGTAATCAAAGCTGCTGAAAAAGCAGAACCTTATTTGGCAACACTCATTGAAT
>SXZI01000069.1 GCA_005788035.1 Bacteroidota bacterium | reverse complement strand
GGTGCCGGTTTTGGATTGAGTTCTTCGGGAGATCAAGTGATTGTATATACTGGAAACCCAACAAATCCTCAATATATAACAGCTTTGTCATCAAATGCTTGGATAGGTGCGAATACTACTTGCTCTGGTTCTTTGTCGAAGATTCCAACAGGTTTAGTTGATGGATCAAGCTCTATTTCATTGGCAAATGCACCGGGAAATATATCGGGTAATAGCGTCAATGCATTTTATAATGGTATTCAACAAGGTGGTCCTTCAGAATTGAAATCTTCTATTCTTAATCCTGCAAATTGGATAGTTGTAGGTGCAGGAACTCCTCCACAAGTTTGGCCAAACTATTCATTCCAAGGCCCACCAAGAGTCTCTTCCATTTCTGTGATTGGAAGTTCAAGTTTGCGCATTGTGTTTAGCGCTAACATGGACTCACTTTCTGTAGTTGATCAGAGTAATTATGTAGGTCTTGTGGGTTTACAATCAATCTCCATTACGAGCAATGGATCTTTACCCGATACTGCCATCATCACAATGTCATTCCCATTTGTAAATAATCAATTTTATTCATTGACTGTTCAACAAGTGAGAAATGCATTCGGGCAAACAATGGTCTGTCCATTTTTCTTTTCATTCAATTATCGAACTACGGTTTCATTTGGATCAGCATTTCTTTCTGTTTCAGAAGGAGCCGGTTTTGTAAATATTCCGGTTACAGTATCAAATCCTTCTCAAGGATCTTTTGTTTTTGACCTCATGCCTGCACCTTTCAGCACAACGGATGCTCAGGATTTTGGAACATTTGATCGCGCTGTAAATATTACGGCAACCAGCTCTAACTTCACACTGTCAGTTCCAATCAGACAGGACACAATAAACGAACAACATACAGAATATGCAACATTCAGGATATCAGGATTCCAAAACTGCTCATTATTGGGTGATTCTACAATCAATGTGTTCCTCAGAGATGATGACAGATTAATTCCTAAAGCAAACGAGAATATTTCACTTCGATTTGTCACAAGTTATGAACCATCAAAAACGCGAACGAATTCCTGTGAGGTCATTGCATATGATCCTGTGACCGAGCGATTGTTTACAACCAGTGGAATCGAAGGATTTGTAGATATAACTGATTTTTCTGAACCATCTTCACCAACATTGATTCGATCCATCAATATGAATCAATATGGATCAATAACTTCACTTGCAGTACATAATGGCCTATTAGTAGTCGCATCTCCCAATTCTATGCCTCAATTGCCCGGATCTGTGATTGCATTGTCATTGGATGGAGTTCCTATCAAACAATTCACTGTTGGTGTTCAACCGGACATGATCACGTTCACTCCGGATGGAAAAAAAATACTGGTGGCAAATGAAGGACAACCAAATCTTGACTATTCAATTGATCCAGAAGGGTCGATTTCGATTATTGACATAAGCAAAGGAATTGAAAATACTGTACAAAGCGATGTAAGAACGCTTGACTTTACAGCATTTAATGCTCAATCAAGTTCTTTGATTGCGGAAGGTGTTCGCAAGACAAGAGCAAGTAGTACATTGTCTCAAGATTTTGAACCGGAATATATAACTGTCGATGAAAGTTCTCAAACTGCTTGGGTTACTCTTCAAGAAAATAATGCAATTGCTGAGATCAACCTAATAAATCAATCAATTGTTTCTGTCTATCCACTTGGAACCAAAGATTATTCAAAACAAGGAAATGGAATTGATGCTTCAGACAATAATCAAGTCATCGCCATAGCTAATTGGCCGGTGAAAGCATTTTTTATCCCTGATGCCATTGCAAATTATACCGCAAATGGAAAGAGATATCTCGTTATTGCAAATGAAGGTGATGAAAAAGAGTATACTACTCTGAATGAAAGAACAACTGTAGGTGCAACTTCCTATGTCTTGGACCCTGTTCGTTTCCCTCACAGAGATCAATTGAAAAAAAACCACATGTTGGGAAGATTTCGAGTAACAAATCTGAATGGTGATGCAAATGCAGATGGAGTATTTGAGGAAATCTACTGTGTAGGTTCAAGATCATTTTCCATAATAGATGCTTCAACAAAAGGTATGATCTTTGATTCTGGTGATGATTTCGAAATGATAACTTCTTCATTACCCTTTATATCTCCGATTTTCAATGCAGATAATGAGAATAATACTTTGAAGGGTAGAAGCAGGTCTAAAGGACCTGAACCTGAGGGAATTACAATCGCTGAAATTGATGGCAGAACCTATGCGTTCACTACATTGGAAAGAATTGGTGGAATCATGGCTTATGATATCACTAATCCTAATGATGTTTCTTTTGTTGATTATGCGAATTCAAGAAGCACTTCAAGCTATTCAGGTGATCTTGGCCCTGAAACCATAATCTATATTCCACCTTCAAAACATAGAAAGAATAGAAGTTATCTTGCAGTGGCTAATGAGATTAGTGGAACGATTTCAATTTTCGAAATTGTCAATAATCGAAATAGACCTCTGAGCAAAGAATGGGGTAATGGTGATGCTGATGGCTCATCATTACCTGGTCGAAAACATGCTGGTCTGCAACAACAACGATATATAACACACTCTGACCCTCGAATAATTATGCGCTGGATAGTAAATGACAAAACAATAGCAGATTCTTTGAAAAGTGATAGTGCCGAATTTTCAAATCTCTACAGAGCTGATGTGAATCACAATGGAAGATATTATTTCAGTAATCGAACTCCTGATAATCAAAGAGACACAACTTTGTGGAAGCGATTCATCGATATAGGTGTTGATGGTCAACGACTTCGATATGACTCATCGAATTATCTCGCGATAATGCCTCCTGATGCAGGTCCATTGTCCAGAGTATATTTCCAAACTACACCAATGGATGCGGCCTTGATTTTACATTACCTGGCAGGTAGAGTACC